>CANSWR010000001.1 GCA_947650795.1 uncultured Bacillota bacterium
CTGGTGGTTCAGGATCAACTGGTGGTTCAGGATCAACTGGTGGTTCAGGATCAACTGGTGGTTCAGGATCAACCGGTGGTTCAGGATCAACTGGTGGTTCAGGATCAACTGGTGGCTCAGGAGCGACTGGTGGTTCAGGTTTTCCATTGTCTCCTCCAGGCAGTTGGCTTCCTCCATCAAAATCATGGTCCTTATCAGGATCTTCATAATCTGGAACTGGAACTGTATATGTTTTAGTATAGTAATAATCACATCCATCATTTAAACAATTATAAGTCACAGTACCTTTATTATCATCTATACCATTATTTAACACATGTTTAACTTTTTTAATATGTTCACATTTAGAACATTCCCAATATTCATAATTAGAATCATACCTTAATAATACATAATTACAATCCTCTAAAACACTAGCAATTTTAGTATCATCCCCATAAACACAAGATTTACTAACAATTCTCTCATGTGTTCCATTTAATAAACTTCTATAACTTTCAACTGGAACATTATAAACATGACTATGTTTATTTATTTCAGAAGGTTTCTCAGTGTCTGCAGGTTTTCCATTATTATCATTAGATCCTTGATTCTTATCTACAGGTTTAGATTCTGTACCCTGTGACGAAGTTGTACCTTTATTTTGATCCTTTTTAGTTAAATCTTCCTCTGCTTCAACTTTAATGACAACTTCTTCCTCTTCTTCAACAGTTTCCTTATCAAACTCTAACCCTGGAATTATAGAATTATTTCCCATAGGTGGTCTTAAATTTGGATCAACAACATCCTTCTCAAACTGATCCTCAACTGGAGGTCTAACATTATCCAAATCTTTATCCAAATCTTCCTGATTAAATAACCAATTTTTTAATTGGCAACCAGCTAAAGTAGCTACCAAAGCTACAGCTGCTAGAAAAGCTGGCTTCTTCCAGCTACGTTTTTTTATCTGATTAATCTTATCATCATTCATTGATTTTGTATCATTTTGATCATAATTATTAAAATCTTTCATATTTCTCACTCCCCCATTAAATAATTACTAATAGCAATTATACATATTAATATATTCTTTGTCAACTAAGAAATAACTAATTTCAGCATTTGTCAAGACTTTTTGAACAAATTTTAATATTTTTCTAGAAATTCAAACTATTTTTTTATTAAAATCTAAAGAATGTGTAATTAAAATAACTATTAAGATAAATAATATTCTAAATTACTTTAAGTATTTTAATTTCATTACAAAATAAAATATATTTTCACAAATTAATCATTCACATTTAATAACACTTTAAACATTAAAAAAAACTATAATCATTAAGTTTTTTATCAAATAAGTCCTATCAAATGACAATATTATGAAAACAATTAATAAAATTTTTAAATAATTAACAAAAAAAACTCACAATTAATAAAAAAATTATGTATAATGATATTAAGGAGGAAATCAATTAACAATTGATTGCAGTATTAAAATGAAAGAAGTAAAACAAAACAAAATAACAAAAATAACCTTAGGTTTTGTATCACTAATCCTAATTATAGTCGCGCCTATAATAATATTTGAAAAATTTAATCATGAAGAAAAAACTTTAACAGACGCCAAAAAATTTGCAAAAGAATACAAAATATTAGATGAAGAAAACATATTTAAGTACTCTAACTCAAACGAAATAATAAAAATACTAGAAAGTAAAACAGGTATCATATTTTTAGGATATCCAGAATGTGAATGGTGTCAAGCATATGCTTCCATACTAAATGAAGCAGCTAAAGAAGAAAACATTAACCAAATATATTATTTCAATATCAAAGAAGATAGAAATAAAAACACAAAAAATTATGAAAAAATTATCTCACTATTAAAAGACTATTTACTTTATGATGATGAAGAAAAAATAAGACTTTACGTGCCTGATGTAACAATTGTTAAAAATGGCAACATAATAGGACACAATAATGAAGGGGCACTTATAACAAAACAAGATGGTACTCCTAATGAATATTGGACACAAGAAAGAAAAGAAAATCTAAAAACAACATTAAAACTTTATTTCAAGCAACTAAATTCATAAAATACGACTAAATTTAAGTTGTATTTTTTTGTAAATAGATACATATTTTAATAATATTTTTAAAATTAAATGATATAATAATATTATTAAAGAAGGTGAAAAAATGAAAAAAGAAAAATTAAAAATAGGAGCTGCACTTGGAACTGGTGCAATAATTGGAGGATTACTTGGTGTATTATTCGCGCCTAAAAAAGGTAGTGAAACTAGAGAGCAAATAAAAATGAGTTTTATTAATCTAAAAGACAAATTAATGAATGTTGATGAAGAAAGTATAAAAAGACACATCGAAAAAAAATTAGACTGTATTGATGTAGAACTTGCAAAGCTTGAAATAATAGACTCTTACAAAAAAGCTACTAAACAAGCTAAAAAAGTAGTAAAACAAATCAATAAATTAATAGATTATACTAAGAAAAAAGGTATGAGTGAATTTGAAGATTTAATTCTTGATTTAAAAGATAAAGCAGCTGAAATTTCAGAAGAAATACTAACTAACCTTGACAATTAATTCTAAAACTATAAGATATTGAGCTTAATTAATATCTTATTTTTTTATACAATTATTCCTAAAATTTCAAATTAAACTAATCATATTTTAAAATACAAAAAAACTTTCATGATTTTACGAAAGTTTTTTATTTTACATCAAATTATAATTAAAAATGTTTAATTTACCTCTATATCTCCACTTGTTGTTGATATTTTCAAAGTAATATCACTATTTCTATCAAAATTATAAATTTCTTTTTCTCCACTTATAGTAGAAACATCTACATTAATTGCCTTAACTAATCTAACTTCAACCTCTCCACTAACAGTAGAAATAAATGAATTTTTATTTAATAAAACATATTCCATTTCTATGTCTCCACTAGTTGTTTTTATATCTACACTATCATTAAGTTTCTTTATATCAATCTCGCCACTTATTGTTCTGCCAGTAACATTATTAACATTACTTATTTCTATATCTCCACTCGTACTTTCAAATTTTAAATTAGAAACATTTTTTAAAATCATATCTCCACTAGAAGTAGAAGCATCTGTATCAATAGAATTCATAACAACAATATCTCCACTTGTAGATTTAACATCAAGTTCCTTCATTCTAATAATTTCTATATCTCCACTTGTTGTTTTAATGTAACCACTTAAATTAAGAAAATCATCCACAAATATATCTCCACTCGCGCTTACAGCATTAATATTTGCCACTAACTCTTCAGGCAAATATAATTTAGCTTTTCTGTTCGTATTACAAATACCAAAACATAAACCTCTAAATTTATCAAACTTAACTTCCAGACCTTCATTACTATTAGTAACATTAACTTTATTTTCTTCACTATCATAAATTTCTAATCTTATTTTCTCATCACTCGAATACATAACATCTAAATCAGCACTAATCAAATCAAAAGAAAATTTATTAATTTCATCAATACTAAATTCTTCCAAATAAACTAATTTATAATCAGCATTTCTTACGAAAAAGAAATTTCTTTTAAAATTGCCACTTAGAAGTACTACTAATATTAAAAGTAACAAAAAAGTCATAACTCCTAAAATAGATATTTTAACCACTACATAATTCTTCTTATTCATAACTACTCTCCTAACTCAAAAACTGATTTTACTATTTCAGTTATACAAGCATATATTATCCACAATATCCAAGTAATATTCCAAGCACCTGTAATAAAACTAACTATCATATATATAATAAATACCAACAAAGCTAAAATATCATTAATCATTTTTACTTTTTTATTAGATTTTTTCTCCAACTTTTGTTGTTTTACTTTTTTATCATTAACCATACTATTATAAATAATTATAGTTGTTGCAATAGCAATAATTCCTAAAAATATAGAAACATTAATATTTTCATTTACTCCAATTTCTTCTCCAAATATTATCCATATAACTGCAACAAAATATAAAAATACCGAAACACAGGTAAAAAAAGCATATTTTTTATTACTAATATTTTCATCACTTTCTTTTACCTCTAAATCATTATTTTCATTATTTGATTTTATTTCTGAATCACTTAAATCTAAAAGTTCGTCTGCTGTTATTCCAAATAATTTACAAAGAGGAATTATTTTATTAAAATCTGGAGAACTTTGATTAGTCTCCCATTTAGAAACAGTCTGCCTTGAAACATTTAAACTGTTTGCAATATCTTCTTGTGAATAACCTTTAAGTTTCCTATACTTAAGTATTTTATCACCAATATTCATTATTTCCACCTCACAAAACATTATACTAGTTACTAATAATAATTTCTATCAACTAAACTTTGAATTTTGTTATTTTCACTTTGAAATTTTGTCAACTAACATTAACATTATCTAATTTTATTCACTTTCAAGCTTTCTAAAAAAGTTGAAACATCCATTTCAAAATCACTATCCCATATACAAACAGTAACTTCTAAATTATTATTAATATCAGTTGAAAGAAGTTTTCTACATGATTCTTTTTGCTCTTCTGTAAGTATAGTTTCATAATCTTGAGGAATTACTAAATTAACATTATTATTATCTATACTTTTACCCAATCCAAAATAAAGAACATGATTTAAACTAATTAATAAACCATAAATAGTAAAATAATCCAATACATCCATATCTTCACTATCATTCTTTAAATAATCTCTAACTATTCTATCTCTAGATTTTCCTAAAAAAGCATTCAAATATTTTTCAAAAATTATAAAATGCTTTTCATCTCTTTTTACAGTAATAAATTCCCCATCTTGATTTATAGCATACCCGCCTTCAAAAAGACTAACAAAATCTTTAGGTGTTACTCTAAAATTAATAAAACTATTATCATAAGATCTAATATGTTTTTCTAATTTCATATGTTTCCTCAATTAAACTATATATATAATAATATAACACAAAAATTAATAAGCACCTCAAATAAAATTCTTAACTTTACATAAAAATAAAAAGATGCAACATATTATTGCACCTTAAGCTTATTTTGTTTTCTAGCATATATACCTGCTAGTAATATAGCAACAACTATTAGACTTCCAAGAGTAATCCATAAATATTTAACGATTTTTTGATTATGAGTTTCTGCATCTTCTAAAGGTTTAGCATTTTTATCTTTATCAGAAATATCCTTATCTTTATCAGATGTAGGTTTATTATTCTCTATAGAATTATCTATGCTGTCATTATCTTCATCCAAATCATTATTAGTTATGTCTTCTCCTTCATCTTCATCATCTAAATCATTACTATTATTTGGTCTATTAGAATTACTTTCAAAGTCATCATCTTTATCATCTGGAACAACTGGATTTATAGGTGTTACTGGATTATTATCAACCTTAATTATGTATTCACTCACACTACCATCTCTGACAGTTAAGTTATCATTAGCTTTATATGAAGCATCAACCATTGAAGCTTCCATTATTGAAAAACTATAATTTTGACTGATACCTGTATTATTAGATATCTTTAATTCTCCTATATTCAAACATCCATATTTATCTAATAAATTCCTAGTGGAGTCTCCAGTTGAAATAATAATTCTTATAATTTTATTATTTGCATCATATGAGTATCTCTTAATATATGCACCTAATGAATTATTCCAAATTAAATTATCAACTTTAACATCACCATTAACTTTAATATAAGCATCCAATGCTCCAACATATCCATGATCAAACTTTAAATTAATTTTAATACTACCTACTGCAGTTTCTTCCGTTTCCAATATTGTATCAGCAAACATTATATTAGAGCTAAATAAGAAAGTAAACAACATCAAAATTACAAACATAAACTTTTTCATATATTTACCTCCCTTTAATTATCTAATACCATTTGTTTTAAATCTTCCATTTTTGGAAGTAAAATACTTAATGATGTACTAGTTACTCTCTGACCTTCTAAAGAAAGTGCATCATCCACTCTATAAAGAACTGCTCTAACTTCAGTATCAGCCATTTTTGAATATTCTTCACTATCTAAAGCATATATCCAAGTACCATTAGCAACTTCATAAACATCACCATCACTATTTAACTTAGCAAAAAATAATTGCTCACCATTATATATAATATTTGAATCATTTTTTGAGACTATAAGACCTACATTAAATGCTGGATTTCCTGTATAATCTCCTTTAATAATAATACTTCCACTCTTAATACAAGCTTTAGTAGTATTTCCTGTAAAGTTACCATTCTCATCAGTCTCATTAACATCATAACAATAATCTTCAGTTAAAATACCTACATTATTTGAATCAATATCAATATTGTCATTAGGTGGTCCTATTAAATCTATTTCAGCTCCACTAATTCCTAACTTATTATTAACAGATACTATTTTTACATAAGAAACATCATTATAAGTCCAAATTTGATTTCCACCAGTAGTTCCTTCTTTATCAAAATAAACTATAATATGGTCGTTTTCATTTGATAAATTAAATTCACCACTTTTAGCTAAAATCCAATTATCTTTGTCACTACTAACGTATATTTCATATTTATTAATAGTATTATCATTAAGATTTCCATCATTATCTTTCATTGCTTTATATTTCAAGCCAGAAATAGCCATTTTACTATTAAGTTCAATAACTAAATAAGCATCATCAGTTGTTTTATTATTAATTCTAGAATTCCCATTAAAATATGTATTTTGATCTTCATCAATTAAATTATTAACTGATAATTTAGAATAATCCATATCAGGATCTTCATAATCTATTACATCCTCAGTATTAGCAAAATTACTTTGAATACTAAATCCAGACTTAACAATACTTCCATCATGATTAAGCTTAATTTCATCTAAAATTACACTATTAGTTTTATTAAGTAAATAATCATATGCAGTTATTTCATAATTAACAGCCACATTATTTAAAGCTCCTATAATATCCGTATAAGTATTACCCTGAACAAAAGCAATAACTTCTCCATTACGTTTTATCTCATATCCGAGAATTTTATCATTTTCATTATTAACACCAAAGTTAATAACTATTCTTTTATTTTGAGTATCTACTTGACCATAAGAAGCATTTAAAACACTATTAGTAATAGGTTTGCCACCATTAATTCTGTATCTTCTTGCTTCATCATTCAAATACCATACAGATTTAGAAGAATTAGCATATCTACTATTAACATACTCTCTCGCTTCATCACTGATGACTAATCCCCATTTTTCAAAAAATTCTATCAAATTTTCATTTGCTGCTTCACTAGCATACATAACAATTAAATCATCTTTACTTCCAGTCAATTTAGAAGTTCTTGCTATTTTATTAATTCTTGAATAAATAGAATTAGTATCACTAAATGTTAAATTATCATCATATGCAAGATGTAACTGCCAATACATTCCTAAACTTACAAATACATTACTAGCTTTACCAGTAGTACCACTAGTAACTTTTTCATAAATTTTAGGATAAATATTGCTTAACTCTAATCGAGATTTGTCATCATCATTTGCAGTTTGAGCAAGAAGTGAAAAAACATTGTTTGTAACTTCAGCAATTGCAAGTTTTCCTTGATTTATTTGATGACCTATCTCATGACTAATACCCCAACCAAAATAACCATTAAAAGTTGGATTTTCAAAAGTTTTACCTACAAGTAGACCACCAGTACTATCAAACCCTATACCAATATGTAATCCACCAGCATACATAAATGCTCCATCAAACATACGCATATAACGAATATTTACTCTACTAGTTGGAACTCTATTAATTTTTTTATTAATATCCTTAGCTTCCTCATCAGTAACTTCCATTAATCCCTTGTGACGATAAAACATATTCATCATTTCATCAAAAGCATTAGTACTTTCGAACACACGCTCAACTTTATCACTATCTTCAGTTAATCCCGAATTAATAGCTTTATAAGTACTAGTAGCAGGAATACTTAAAAGTCCTTCATTAGTAACTATTTCAGTAGAATTGTATATACTTGTTCTTTCATTATACTTAATATCATTATCTTTATATAAATTAGGTAAATTATTAACATATTCACTTAATTCATTAATATAATTACTGATTAGCTCTTTCTTCAAAGTTTCATCATTTAAATTATGTAAATTTAAAACAGGTATTTTTTGTCCACCACTTACACGAACTTTAATAGTAGTATTACCTATTGCATTTGGAAATCTCATATATATAGATCCACCACGTTCAGTAGCATCAGATCCTATTTTAGGAACAGTAATTATATTTTGACCTTTAACTAACTTCTGACTAGTTACTTTCCATGAATTAGCTTCAGCATAATACTGAGTGAAAACTAATTCTGGCATTTGATTAGTATTACTACCTACATAAACAGCTATAGTTTCTCCAGCTTTAACAACAACACCTAAAGGTTGTAAATCACTTATACTCATAGCAAACCCTAAATGTGAATCATTAGCAGTACTTATTCTTGTATCTAAAGTAATTGTATCTTGAATTTCTTCATCATTTAAAATCTTTTTAGCATAATCTAAATCAGCTAAAATAATATCTTTATCTAAATGATATTCTCCACTTATTTCATCCTTAGTCTGAGCTCGTTTTTCCAAATCATTTATAATTTTTTCTGTAACATCACTTCTTAATTCAACTCTTAAATCGTCCACGAATAAAGAAGCAACATCATTAGCTAAAGAATCATAATTATAGAATTTTATCTCAGAAATTTGCATATCTCTAACACTACCACTTACGGATAAAGCAACTCTTACTTTATTTGTAGTTATAGGTTCATCAGTCTTAACAATATAAAACACACGATTATTTTTATCTCTTCTACTACTTATACTAGCATTTACTCTAACCATAGAACCAAGTTCATTCCAATAATACACCACTGATTTATAAAATGAACGATTATAATTATCTGGAACTGTTAAAATAAAAGTATTCATAGTATATTTATCATCTAAAGTAACTGTAGGGGCAGTACTAATATTATATTCTGCTCCACTATCCCAATCATTGAGCTTCCAATATGACAAATCATCATTATCTACTAAAGCAAATTTATCTCCATTAGACATACTACCGCTTCCCAAATCTACATCTACAATATGATTAGTTAATTCACCTATTTGATTAGAAGTATTAATTAATTTATATTTTGGTGTAATTGTAGGTATTGAGTCTTTAGTAATAACTTTATGAATACTAGATCTACTTCCTTCTCCAAGCTCATTATTTCCAGTTAAATAAAGTTCATACGTAACTCCTACTTTCAAATTACGAACTTGATAAGAAGTGCCTTCAATCTCTTTTACTATTTTATAAGTATCCTCGCCTAATTCACGGTAATAAAGATTATATGTTTTAGTATCTTTCATTTTTTTCCAAGATACATCAAACCCCGCATAAACTGGTGTAGCAACTACCATATCTGGAGCTGGCGGTTTACGAGTTGGAAGTGGAGTGACCACTACACTATTACCATATCCGCTTTTCCATTCTTGATTAACAGATTGAACTCTTACACTATAATCAGTATAATTAGTTAACCCTTGAATGTGAAATTCATTATAAGTAGTCTGATATATAGTTTGCTTAACAGCACTTCCATTAACCATCTCTTCTACTAATATTTCATACCCTGTAACATTTCTCATATTATCAAAAGTCACAACCATAGATTCACTACCAACATTGACATTCAAATTAGTAGGCCTCTCAATATCAGGAACTGGCACTGTTTCATAAACATTATTAAGAAAATCAACTTTAGCAATATCTGCTAAATTATTACTTGATGTTTCAGTAATTTTAATAATAACTCTTTTAACAGCTATTTGACCATCTAACTTAATAACTATTGTATTAGGGTTAGCTTTATCAGTAAAAGTATGAATATCATTAGCAAGTTCAAAAGACTTATAAACGTTAGTTTCTTTTCCATCATCATCTATTACAATTATTTCCATTTCAGTAGGAATATTTTCATAACCTGTTTCTATCCTTATTTCACTCATTTCAGTTAGATTTTTCATTTCTACTGAAAGAATAGCAGGATTATCAGCAGAAATATTTTCACTATCATTTTCGGGTTTAACACTTACTGTCCCATTTCCACTTAAAATATTTTCAAAGTTATCTACTCCAGTTACTTTAATGTTTTCAGAATCCATAATTAACGAAGTATCTATTATACTTATAGATTTCACACTTGAATTCATAGAAGCAGTAATATAATTTAAGTCTGCTAAACCTACAATTCCATCGCGATTCAAATCATAATCAATATCAGTTTTACCAAAATGATTTATCATTAAATCAACATCTGTATCATTAATAATTCCATCAGCATTAACATCTCCTGGTTCAAAACCACCTTTTTCATTAGTAAGAGTAACTCTTTTAGAATACTTATCTAATGTTACCGAAGTGTTAACAGTTCTATATCCATTTCCATATAACTGAATTTCATATTGAGCACGCTTTAAGCCATATATAGTAACACCAATATAAACAATAGAATTATCTTCATTTATACCTATTAAATCATTTCCCTCTTTATCAAGTTTTCTAATACTTACTTGTATATCTTTTCCATCAAAATTATATGTTTTTAAAGATGGATCTATAATATCATCAAAAGATATATTAAGTTTATTTCCACTTTGATTAGAAAGATTTAGTCCCATATTGGTTTTAAGCGTATTAGATATAGGTAAAACAAACTTAATGTCCACTTCTAAATTTCCAGTTGATTCAAAGTATGTTTTCACTTGCTCTTCTTCTAAATTTTCACTTGTTGTAATTTCTTGATTTTCTTGGTCTAATATATCAGCAACTAAAATATATGAACTTGCCATCCAATTAAAAACTAATGAAAAACAAAGAAAATACCCAAGCAATTTCTTTACCATTTCTCTACCTCCTTTCTAATTATAAGTTTAGCATAATTGAATTATTCTTACAATTAATTTGTCGATTTTTGTATATGTTAATTAATAAACCTAAATAGTACGTTTACATTACAAAAAAATACTTCATTGCCATTTATGTTTTTTTATCATATAATAAATTTATAGAGGAAAAAGATTAAAACACTTAATGTGATTTAATAAATATTTTTGAGGAGGTATATTTTATGAAAAAGATTGGCATTTTAATTGTATCATTATTATTAGTTTTTAATTTAACAGGATGTGGAGAAAAAACAGTAACTAAAGATGAAGAAGGAAATAAAAAAACAACTTTTAACATTAACGAAACTGCAACAGTAAATAAAACTAAAATAAAAATTAATTCAGTTAAAAAGATAATGAGTGAATGTTCTTGGGAATTTGAAGGAACATGTTATTCAGAATCTAAACCAGATGGCGATTTTTATTTATTAGTTGATTTAACTATTGAAAATACTGGTGAAGATAGCTTAAACATATCATCTATAATGAGTTTTGAACTAAAAGATTCAAATGGCGAAAAAGGACAATATGCTTTATTAACTAAAAACATTACTAGCCAACTTGATGGATCAGTAATGTCTAATGATATGCTAAAAGGACAAATTGCTTTCGATGTAAAAGAAGCAGAAAGTTATAATTTCTACTATCAAGATAGTTTACTAGATGACAAAATTAAATTCACTATAAACAAATCTGACATTACTGAATAATAAAGAAGCAGTAAAATTTCAAACTGCTCCTTTTTATATGTCTCCATATTCTGCATTTTTATGTAAATTATTTAGCTGCTCATTTATAATTAAACTATTTGTAGTAATCAGCATTGAAACAATTGAACACGCATTAATAATAGAATTCATAACAACCTTAAAAGAATCAATCACAATAGTTTTATCAATTTCTTCAAATGCCTCATCATAAATATTAAATAATAAATTATATTTAGACAATAATATTTTTTCTTTCATTTTTAAACAATCTAAACCAGAATTAATCATTAGCTGATTAAAAGGCGCTAGTAAAGCGTTTTTCCAAATATTTTCTATTAAATCATTATCATTTAAACTATCAGAAATTTTAAGCAGAGTATAACCACCTCCTAGTAATATTCCCTCATTTGAAGAATATACAGAACACAAGGCATCCTCTAAACGCATTCTTTTTTCTCTTAACTCAATTTTTGTAGGAGCTCCTAAATTAATCTCAACTGTACCTTCATTAAACATGGCCAATCTTTTTAAATAAAATTCTCTAATATATTCTTCTTTTATCTCTAATAATTCACTTTCAATATTTTGAGAATATTTCTCTATAATCTCATTAATTTCAAAGTTTATTCTTGTGTTCTCTCTTGTCAAGAAAACACTTTTAATAAAACCTATATTAGAAACAGTAATATCTTCTTCAGATTTCACTATTTTTGACCCACTTAAAATCTCTAAATCATTTTTGACCAATCTTTCCATAATTCCACATTCATCAATTTTAATAAGCAAACATTTTAAATTATCATTTAAGACATACGTAACAATTTCATTTACAAAATAATCCGAAAAATCATTAGCTATTATAATTATAGATTTAGAATTATTCATAACATCATTTAATATAGACGCCATAAATTTAGTACATGTGACTAAATCATCTATTATTAAAATTTCACAATTATTATACATAATAGAATTTTGACTTTTTAATAAAAAAGATGATGCTAAAATACTATTAAACTTGTAACCCTTATAATATTTTATAAATAACTTATTTTCATCAATTTCTTTAATAGAAATAGCTTCTCTAATTGAAACCTTAGAAAACACTTCACTTACTACTTTTGAAATTTGAATATCATTTGAAGCTATCCTTGCTAAGTTTTCTATCATATTATCTTTAAGAATTATCTTTTCTTTTTCTAAAGACTTTAAAATAATATCTAAACTTTTATTTAGTTTTTGTTTTAAAACTATAGGATTTTCTCCATCTTTTATTACCTTTATACACGAATTAAAAAGACTTTGAAGAATCACTAAAGTTGTAGTTGTTCCATCTCCTACCATAATATTTGTCTTTATAGAAGCTTCTTTAGCTATTTCCAAAATAACATTAATAACCTCATCATCACTTTGTATATTTTCTGCTATAGTAACTCCATCATTAGTAATAAATGGCGTAAAACTAGAATGATCAATTATTACATTATTACCTTTAGGACCTAATGTACATTTAACTGTATCACATAATAAATTTATAGCTTCATGCATTTTTAATTGTAATTCATTACCACTTATTATTTTTCTCATCGTTCATCACTCACTTCCAAAATATATTTCCAATATCTCTTAGGCATAAAATTAATTCTACACCTATCATTTTTTCTAGCACTTATACCGATTATTTTATAAAATAGTTTCCACAATTCTTGAATTTGTTCTTCCTCATTACTTAATTTATCTGTAGAAATTAAAAAATCATCTTCATTTATTATTATAAATTTTTTCTTATTATAAATACTTAAAATTCCTCTTTTAACATCCTTTATAATCCAATATTCATTTTTTAACCTTTTGCTAAAATGACTAGACAAAAAGAATAATACATCATTAATTGGTTCAATCTCAGCATATAATACTTTATTTTCTAATTCTTTAAATCTTAAAAAACCTTTGAACTTATGAATTTCGTGCTTAACATATTCTGAAATTTTTAACGTTTCACAAACACACTTTAAATCTCTTCTATAAATAACACTTTTTCTATATTTAAAACCATTCAAAATAAAATAAAAAATTATAATTTCTTTTTTCTCATCAGCAGACAAAAATACATAATATAATGTTTTAAATATTTCTCTACCAATAATACTAATTATTTTTTTTATAACTTCCTCATTATTATCTAAATTTACAAGTATAATTTCTTCTAGCAAATTAGGAAAATATTCATTGTTTTGTATATTATAGGGTCTAATATTATTACTTATCAGATAATGTATTAAACTTAAAAGACTAACAAAATCTCCATTATATATATAAATCTTATTCACTAAACAAACTGAGTTGCTCTACATTTTTAGTTTCATATAATTTATCTTCTAAAACTAAATTAGAGACTATAAAATCCTTTTTAAAAAATTCATTACCAATAAAATATTTCCCATCACAAGTTATAAAATATTTAGCTCTTTTAATTACTACTCCCATTCTTTTTAAATCATCAAATTTAATATTAAAATTTCGCCTAGAACTTATTATTCTTTTAGCAGTAACTACTCCTATTCCAGGCACTTTGAGTAAATCATAATAAGAACACTTATTAATTTCTTTAGGAAACTCATCTAAATGTCTCAAAGCATAGTCTGCCTTTGGATCAATTAGTATATTAAAGAAAGGATTATCTTCGCTTAATAAATCATTTACCTTAAAATTATAATATCTAATCAGCCAATCTGCTTGATATAATCTATTTTCTCTAACTAGTGGCGGTTTTTCTAAACTAGGAAGTAAACTATCTTTATTAACAGGAATATAAGCAGAATAAAAAACTCGTTTTAATTTATAATTAGAATACATATTCTCACTTTTTTGCATAATATCTAAATCACTTTCCTTTGAAGCTCCAATTATCATCTGAGTACTTTGGCCTGCTGGAACATATTTTCTACTTTGATTATCTTTCACATAATGCATTATTTCACTTACTTCACTTTGATTTTTATTAGGTGCAAGTAATTTAAGAGAATTTTCTGTTGGTAGTTCTATATTCGCACTTAATCTATCCACTAAATTTCCTAAATCTTTTAAAAGCTTCTTGCTAGCTCCTGGAATTGCTTTAGCATGAATATATCCTCCAAAATGATATTTGTTTCTTAACATTGAAATCGTTCTAATCATAAGCTCCATTGTATAATCTGGACTTCTTACAATGCCTGAACTTAAAAATAATCCTTCTATATAATTTCGACGATAAAAATTAATAGTAACTTCACATATTTCTTCTGGAGTAAAAATAGCTCTTTTTATATTATTACTTTTTCTATTTAAACAATACTTACAATCATATATACAAGAATTAGTCATCAAAATTTTTAATAAGGAAATACATCTTCCATCTGATGAAAAAGAATGACAAATTCCAAAAGAACAAGCATTACCAATACCATAACTATTCGAATTTCTATTACTACCACTTGAAGAGCAAGATGCATCATATTTAGCTGCATCTGCTAAAATACTTAATTTCTCTTTGACGTTCATTTGTTCACCACCTAAATTAATTATACTATAAAACAGCAAAAAAGCAAACTATTATTTCGGTATGGCAAAAATTAACATAAAAAAATCATAACTAGGAAATTATGATTGAATTTCTAATATACTATTTTTTGAGTATACTTTTTTAAAATTTTAGCTTCACTAATATATTCAT
The DNA here is from genome assembly GCA_947650795.1 of uncultured Bacillota bacterium. GTDB lineage: Bacteria > Bacillota_I > Bacilli_A > RF39 > UBA660 > MGBC139354. Next base: position 15,452 of record CANSWR010000001.1, read on the forward strand.
CACACGGCTTTGTCTTTGCTTTATTTATCAAAATAAATAAATTATTCCATTCATTATACAAAGCAATATCTAAACTTTCTACCATATTCAAAATTCTATGTGCGCGTTTAGTAAGTAATGCACCATTTTCTATACAACAATTGCCATTTTCACTAACTTTCTTAATATGATGAAAAGTTAAAATATTACTTTTAGTAATTTGATATTGCATCCAATCTGCAACTTCTGGATGATATATCTCTATCATTTGCAATATAATAATATGATTACTATTCTTATACACTTTTCCCATATACTACTCCTAAACTAAATTTATTAATACTTTTATTACTATAAAATAAAGAATATTTATTATTCACTTAATACTAGTAAAGATGAAATCAAAGTTTTTTCAGTTATTACTTTCTAAACATTTATAATTTAATTTACACCTTTTTATTTTATCATGAAACTTGTATTCTTACAACAAAAGCAAATTCCTTCTTAAAACACTATATTATTTTCCAGCATTTTAAAAACCGTAGAATGTAGTTCTTATTCTAACGGTTTCTTTAATTTTTAACGAAAGTAATTTACAATTACTAAATAAATCTACTTAATGACTTTTTCTAATAATAATCTTTTTTCAAACCCACCATTTTTCTGTTTCTTTCTATCTGCTTCATTTATAATTTCTTCTAAACTAAAACCACAAAACATAGACATTGCTCTTATAAGCTCAAACTTATCAGCTAACTCTTTTTTTTATTTCTTCCAAAGATTTAGCTATTCTAACCTCTTCTAACTTCTCAGCATCTTTCTTTAACAAATATTCTCAATATTCTTCGTCATTTAAAACTCTTGTAATAGGGGTATCACCATTAGTTCTACAAATATTAAGAATATTATCGCGAACCAATTTATTATATACCTTTTCTCCTTTATCTAAACAAACCCTAAAGTTTGATTAATTCACATGGCACGATTATAAAAGGGGTTCAAAACTTTTATTTTTACGAGCCTTTCCTACTTAAATTTTTTTACATCAGCATCTATTATATATTTTGTTTCTATTTCGCGAGATGCACTTGCATGCATATTAATCAACTCTTGTGCAGATTTACTAAGCATATCCATAGTTACTCGTTGCAAATCTAGATGTGGATTTTCTAAAAGCAACATTCTAATAATATCACTCATTAAATACTGCATCAAATTATCTTTTTCTTCTCTCAAATGCGTTAGATTATCTTTAACATCAGCCATAACTACCTCCTTAAATATAACTAACTTGTTAATTCAAGTAAAATTCTAAATGGCAGGGGTATCAGGATTCGAACCCGAACGGAGCGTTTTGGAGACGCTAATACTACCATTATATTATACCCCTATATCAAAACCTGTTAACAAATCTAATTCTAACATAAATAGCAAAAAAAAGAAACTATTTTTTTATTTATTTAAGTATTCCAAAATAATTTTGTACTCTAAAATCAAATCATTCAGACTTTTGTTCGCATTAGCAGGAGAAGTAGAAGAAAGTAATATAGCATTCATATTCAAATTAGACAAAACATATTTATTATAGAGACTCATAGCTTTTTTACCCAAAACAAAAATGTTAACAACTTTAGATTTATCAACAATCATTTTTATATCATTTACTTTTATATTTTTTATAGAACTATCACTAGATCCTTCTATATCACATGACTCAATAACATCCCATAAAGCTATATTATGTTTTAAAAGAAACTCCTTTTTATCTAAAATTATTTCGTCAAACAGATTACTCATAACTTTCCAAAACCTATTTTGCGGATGTGAATAATACATCATTTTTTCTCTAGATTTAACACTTGGAAAAGAACCTAATATTAATATCTTAGAATTTTCATCATATATAGGTTCTAAAATATGATATTGCCTCATTAATATCACTTCTTTCTTACTATATTTTAAACTCAAAAACATTTTAATTTCAAGATTTTTTAGTACCAAACAATACAACTTCTACATATAATATTTTAGGTGAATATAATATGTTAATAAATTACACAAGTAAAGAACTAGACTTATGTGCCAGAATAATGCGTGCAGAAGCTTTAGCAGAAGGAGATTTAGGAATGCTTATGGTAGGGAATGTAGTAGTAAACAGAGCACTCGCTGATTGTTTAACCTTTAAAAATATAAGAACTATTACTGATGCAATATACCAAAAAAATCAATTTTCTGGTACTACTAGTCCTCTATTCTTTACAAACGCTACTTCTAAAGAAAAAGAACTCGCACAAAGAGTGTTAAAAGGAGAATATTATCATCCTGCAACAAATTCTCTTTGGTTTTATGCACCTAAAAAAGGAGAAAATTGCAAAAGTACTTGGTATGATCAAAGCTTTTCAGGAAGATATAAAAACCACTGCTTTTATAAACCAGACCCAGGGGTATGTAAAGAATTACACTAAAACTCAAAACGAGTTTTTTTTTATTAAAAGAATAACATTACCGTTATTCTAACTTCTCTAAATAGAAAATTAAACCTGGAGTAGCATGAATTAAAAAATTAATATTATTTATCATTACAAGCATTTTATTAGATAATTCAAAATCACTTTCAGCAAATTGATATTTACCACTAAAAAACTTATTTACAAAAGGGATAAAATCAGATGAAGTATTTGTTATCTTATCAAAATATTCTAAAAATTTTTCTTTATCATCCAGTTTATAATATAAAACTAATAAAGGTATTAAAGCTTCTAATCTATTACCATCACATTCTTTCTTTAATCTTAATAAATTATCTTCATCTTCTTTATAAGCATATATACTAAGTAATAAATACTTTATCTCCAAATCATCATTATTATTTAATTCTAATATTTTTAAGCATAATTGAAATGCTAAGTTTATCCTTCCTAAAAATAGTAATATATTAACTTTTTCTTTTAAAGCTCTAATATAATTTCTAGTTTCCACCTCTTCATAAAATTTACCAATATAATCTTTTTCAAAAAAACCTAAACGTTCTAATTTATTCTTTTCATAAAATATACATTCTTCAATTATATCTAATTTCAATTCATAATTTTCTTCTAAATTAATCCATAATAATAAAGCCTCAAAACATTCTTTAGAAATACTATAAGCCAATTGTGCCATTCTTTTCTGTTCATCTTTATTATCTGTTTGATTTACCTCATATAATTTTTTTCTTGCCTCCATTAACATAGGATTAACTATTTCTTTTCTTTTTTTCAATAAAAATTCATCTGAATAACTTATATATTTTAATTCACTAAATATATTATTATAGTCTTCATAAGTAAGTTCATTTATATTCTTTTTATTTTTTAATGCGTATTCATATACTTTCTTTTTAATCTTTTCATCAAACATTTAATATCTCCTCATGTTATTTTATTTTTCTTATTTAAGTTACTTTTATACATAAAATAATATGAAATACTAAATAAATTTTGCTTGTTTATAAACTATTTTAACATAAAAAGAAAAAAGAAGTAACATTTTTTTGCTACTTCACTACTTAGTAGGAATTAATAATTTTTGACCCACACTAAGAAGACTTCCTTCCAAATTATTAATATTTTTAAGCTCATTCACAGTTACACCATACGTGTTTGCTATTTTCCATAAAGAATCTCCACTTTTTACTGTATAAGTTACAAATTGATCTGTACCAGGAATTTTTAATACTTGCCCTATTTTAAGAATATTACTACTTAGATTATTTTCTTTTTTAATATCATCTACACTAACTCCATACTTATTAGCAATAGAATATAAATTATCTCCACTAACAACAATATAATTAACTCCACTAGTAGGCTCTTTTGGAACTTCTTCAACATTTATGTCACTCACTGGAATTAATAATTTTTGACCCACACTAAGAACATCGCTTTTTAAATTATTGGCACTCTTTAATTTATCAACGCTTATTCCATAACTATTAGCTATCTTCCATAAAGAGTCTCCACTTTTTACTGTATAAGTTATACCATTATCATCTTTATCAATACTTATATCTATATCTTCATTTTTTGGAACTAACAATTGCTGATTGATAGTTAAATTATCACTTTTTAAATTATTTATACTCTTTAACGTCGCAACTGTAGTATCATATTTAGAAGCTATTTTCCATAAAGAATCTCCACTTTTTACTGTATAAACTAGATAATCTTCTACTGGCTTTTCACTTTCAGCTTTAACTTTTAAGTTTTGACCCACATGAATAGTATTATTAGTTATATTATTTAATGCTTTTAATTCATCTACAGTAATCCCATATTTTGTAGCAATACTCCATAAAGAATCTCCTTTTTGAACAGTATAATAATTGCTTTCAACTGGTGCATTATATGGAATATTTTTATACTTTGCTATTGCTCTTACTACCGCCTCTGCGTAATCCTTCCAATCATTTTTTAATTGATTAACATCATCTTTAGTACTATCAAGAAAACCATATTCAACTATAACTGCCTCAGTATCTGGAGTGTTTCTATGAATAAAATAGTAATCTTTTACTGGATTAGAAGGTAATCTTTGCTGAAAATTTTTCCTAATATTTTGACCTTCACTGCTTAGCTCATCTAAAATCAAATCAGAAAAGCGAGAATTATTACGTAATGCATAAATTACTTCAGCACCATCGCCACCTCAGGAGTGCCCTTATGTATAGTAATTTATCCTTTCTTCTTTTTTCGTGGTTTTACTTCTTTTCTACGAGAAAACGGTGGTTTCTCATATACAAATTCTGTCTTAGGAATAACATTAAACTTATATGTTATTTCTATTTTTCTATCATTATCTATGATTATTTTTTCTATTAACATATCATATATTTCTTTATTTGATTTTTTTAAATCTAATAGTTCCTTTATCTTTTTTGTGTAATCTGGAATAACATTTGGTTTATTTTTAATTTGATATTTTTCTATCTGCTTTTGTTGAATAAATTCATTAATTTTTTTTAGCTTTTCATCACATTCTTTTGAAAGCTCTTTATACATTTCAGCAGATATAATATCGTTGCATCTATCTTCATAGAGAATGGATAATTTTTTTGTTATCTTGTTTTTTTCTGTTTCATATTGAGTTATTACTTTATCAATTTCATTAGTATTTTTATTGATTCTTTTAGCTACTTCATCATTTAACTTCTTAATATTTAATTTTTTTATATAAATATTAATATCATTATTTATTTTTTCAATCAGTTGTTTTTCTAAATGCTCATAAGGGAAATAATGAGTTCCGCATCTTTGTCTGACAGGATCTCTAGAATATCTATTACAATTAACACTCCAAACATCCGTTTTTTTATGATATTGAACAGATAATCTATTCCCACATTCTTTACAAAAAAGCATTCCTTCAAACATTCTTATTTCTCTATCTAATTTAGCTTTGCATATTCTTGTATGACTTTTTTTAATATTTATACAATATTCAAAAGTTTCTTTATCTACTAATGCCTCATGTGTGTCCTCAACAACTAACCAAAGTCTTTTATCTAGTGTTACTTTTTTCTTTGACTTATAATTAACCTTTGCTTGGGTATGCTGTATCATATCTCCTGTATAAATCCTATTATCTAATATTTTCCTTACAGTAGATATATTCCACTTAGTTGCATCAATTAATCTTGATGAATATGCTGTTCCTTTATATGCACTAGGTGTTGGCACTCCTTCATCATTTAATCTAGTTGCTATTTCAGAAGGACCTATTCCGTCAACTCTCCACTTAAATATTTTTTTTACTATTGGAGCTGTTTCAGGATTAGGAATGAGATGTCCTTTATCATCAGGATCTCTCATATATCCATAACTTGGTAAACTACCAACAAATTTTCCCTTTTGCCTTTTTTCATTTAAAACATTTCTTATTTTTATTGAATTTTGTTTACTATAATAATCATTACATGCAATTATGAAAGTTGATGAATCATTACTTGCCTGATTTTTAAAACTGTCATAAGATTCTAATATTGAAATAAATCTAATTTGATTTTCAGGAAAAAATGTTTCAATATAATATCCTGTCATAACATGATCTCTACCTAGTCTAGATAAATCTTTTACAACAACACAATTTATTTTCTTATTTTTTATATCTTCCATCATTTTTTGGAAACCAGGTCTGTCAAAATCAGTTCCAGAAAAACCATCATCAACATATTCATTTACCAAATTAAAATTATGATTTTTAACATAATCTCTTAATAATTCTTTTTGATTAGCAACACTTTCACTATCAGATTCATATTTTTTGTCTTTGTCTCTATCTTCCTGAGATAATCTTATATATATCCCTACATTAAATTCAACATCAGTTAAGTAATTATTATTCATCTTTACCTCCATTCCTAATTACTTGACCAATAATTAAGACAAGTGAATAATAACACTATATTAGAATTTAAACAAAACTGCGACATAACTTTAACTGGTATTTTTATCACCTAAAATTTTTTCTATAAGATATCTCAAAATTAAATCTTCAAAAGATATTTTTTTATCATCATTCATATCTTTCACCATTATAAGATTATGCTACAAATACAATATTATTTATAGAATATCTATCCTTTCGTTAAGTGTTTCTAATCTATTTTTCTAAAATTGAATCATTCATTTCATCAGAACACGATGCAACTTTGCAACAACAAAAAAGAAATAACATTACAAATGCTATTCCCAAAATTATTAATACAGATAACATTAATTCACCTTCTCTTCTTTTTTAGATTCGTAATCCATTATTTCTAATTTAATATCAAAATCTCCATCTTTAAATAGGGATGATAAACCAGTATGTTTCTCCAATTCAATCATTAATGCATCTTTAATAATAGTCCTAACTCTTTTGTCTACATCAAATTTATTAGTACCAGATTGTAACCCTGTACCTTCCAATATTAATTTATATTTTATTTTATATTCTCTCATAATTTAACCACAAAAAAAACACATGTATCCTATGTGTTTGATTTCCTTTCATAATTTAAATTTGACTTTTTCCAATTTTATCATATATCTTTGTTAAGGATGGCCATGTTAAGTGCTAAAGCAAATTTAATAATACAACTTTTCTTAATGTGCTTTAAAGTCTTATCTGCACATTGAAGTTGTTCTTCCATTACAAGTTCTGTATTTCCCATAAAGAAGATTCCCTTAAAAAAGTGTTGTTCTTCCATTGTTAGATTATCCAGAACACTTAATATTATATTTAAATATTCTAGAAAATCCTCTTCTTTTTCTATTTTCTTTAAAACATATCTCTCTACTGGTGAAGAGGTAAATCCAGATGACTGCACTTTAATCTCACTAAGATGAGATGTAATACTAGGTGGAAGTACACTAATGTATCTGAAATAATTTTCTTCAAATACTTCCATAAATTCATTTACCTTCGATCTTGTTTTTTGATAATCATATTTTTTAATTACTTCATTGCTCAATAATTTCATAATGCCCTCCATAATCAAAAAAGAAGAGAATAAAAGCTATTTACTGCGATTACTTCTCTTCTTATAGTTATTTAGATTTAGGGGTGCTTTATCCTTATGAACATATTCATCCAAAAACATAATGATATGTTTGTTGAAAACAATTTGCACCATAAGAATCATCCCCAAATCTCTAAACAAAACCATTAAATTGTTATTTATTATATATTTTTTTGGGAAAAAGTCAATAACATTTAATGCAAAATAAAACAATCAGCAGCTCTCTTTTGCTAATTGTTTCATTTTACTATATTTTATCATCTTGACTTTATTATTCAAGGGTATTTTTGGGGGTAAATTTGGGGGTACTTTTTTAAATTGTACTTTTACATCTATTTACTATATTTTCAGGAGTATTATTTTTAATAAAATCTACTAACTCTTCATAGTAATTAGTAGCATCTATAACATTTTTATATTTTTCTAATAGTAGTGGACTTGCAATCAAATCTTTATCTTTTATATATAAATAAACTTCATAATTATTTGAATCAGTACACTCATTAAGCATTACACCAATGAAACCCTCCATGAAAGTATTTTGTGATGTCTTAAATATCGTTTTATCTTCTTTGATATTACTAATACAATATTTTTGTAAGTCTCGGATTATTTCTGATATATTCATTTGAACCTCCCATTAACTAAGTAAATAGTATTATAACAAAATAACAATTTTAATCAATCCCAAATACCTAATTATTTCTTCATAATTATATTATAGCTTTTTTTCAAAATTATGTATATTATTTTACATATTTTAATATACCTTTATTTTTATAATATGAATCTATTAACATTTCATAATGTATTTTCATTTCATTTATTACATGATAATACACTTCTAAAGGATTTTTATCTTTATTTTTTCTTTGAAATTTTTTAAGATTTAAATGAAAATTTTGAAATAAATATAAAGTAGAAAAATTATTAATGTTAGTCCATAAAAGACTTTTTAAAAATTTCATTATAGATTCTAAATCATCATTATTATCAAGATCTATACTTTGTAAATTTTTTATAAATGGTTTAAATAAGACCCTATCATCTATAAAAAGAATTGTTTCATAAAAATTATTAACTATTGCTTTGTCCATACTATTAATAAAATATTGCATATTGTTATTATCTCCCCAATATTTCTTACATAATAGAAATTCTGGAACTTGATTCTCAAGAATAAATTCCAACATTAAATCTTTATGACATATTGTAGGAAATTTTGAATCAAAATAATAAATAAAATTATTTAGCATATCAATGAATTGTTCATTTCCTGTTAGGTAACCTTTTTTGACTAAAGAAGTTATAATGGTAGGTGTTTTTTCATCCGTAATTAGTTCTATTGCTTTATCTAATATATTTTTATTAATTAATTGATATATTCTTCCACCATTATCCGATTTTTTTAATGCTAATTTCTTTAATTGTTCCTTTCTTACATTATTCTTCATTTAAATCACCTGTTGAATATCATTATAACACAGTTTTACCAAATGACCCATAGTTTTGCGAATATTATTCGTTTTAATGGGAAAATTATAATGGTGAAAGATATGAATGACAACAATTTAAAATTTTGTAGAGAAGAACTGGAAATGACACAATCAGAACTTGGTCTTGTCTTTGGAGTTACTGGATCAACTGTTGCCGGTTGGGAAAATTCACATGATACTATGCCTCTTTCTAAATTAATAAAGTTCTCTAATTTATACCATTATTCACTTGATTATGTAACAGGATTATCTAGGGAAAATAATTACTACAAGATTGATAAATTAGATAAAAAGAAAATAGGTTGTAAATTAAAAGAAATAAGAAATAATTTAGGATTAACACAACAAGAGATTGCTGATGAGTGCATGATATCTCAAACAACATATAGTAATTATGAAACAGGACAATATCTAGTTAGTTCGTTAGTTTTATATACAATATGTGTTAAACATAATTTATCATTTTATGACATATTAAAATAAAGGCTCACCCTTTATTTTTTAATTGTTCATACAAAGATTTAATATATCTTCTTCTGAGATTTCTTTATTGTATCTATCATTATATTCTGATATAAAATTGTAAATATTATTAATATAATCATCTATTGTAGTAGCATCCTTTAATAATTTTTCTTCTAATATTTCAATACCACCTAAAACATATTGTTCAAATATTTTATTGCATTCCTCTTTTTCTTCGGTTCCAGCATTATATCTAAATGCATTATCTAATCTATCCTCAATAGATAATTTATCCTTATTGTGAAGTAACATAATTAATTCATAATTAAAATTAAGTGTTTTAGATTCGCGGTTCATTTGATCAAAATTAATCTTTTTAACATTATCAGTTGCAGGTCCTTCATCATCTCTCTTGGACATTCTTCCATATAAATAACCGACAATAGGAGCAATTATAAGAACATCAATATTTCTTTCAAATAATTTAAATTTTGTATCACTATCTATTTCAGTAGTTAACTGTGTAACAATATTAGCGTGTTTACCTTTAAAATTATAGTCACGTTCAAACATATTACTCACCTACCTTTGTAATTTTACTATCAACAGGATATTCCTTATCTCTTAATGATACTTCATATTCTATACCAATCTTAGATTGCATTTCTTTCTTTGCAATATTACCATCAGAATCTTTTATAAAGATTATTACTTGCCTGGCAATATTTGGAATAACCTCACATATATTTTTTATTCTTCTTTGGTCGAAAGATGAAAGTGGAGCATCCATAACTAATGGATATTCATCTGTAACAATACTAGATTCTTCTGTCTTATCATTTACTTTTTGTTTAGCTAAATTAATAACTCCAACAATGAATGCAAATATAATTGAATAACTCTTTGCAGTATTTGCATCAATATTTGCACTATTATCTTGAAGTTCATTTACATATGAAGTTATTTTATACTTTTCATCAATATTAATCGTCATACCACCAGCATATATTTGTTTAAATAAATCGTTAATTTGATCTTCAAGTTTTTCTCTTGTTTTAGCCTCTTCAAAATCATATGTTTGTTTAAACTTATTATAAGCTGCTCTTGCATATAAGATTTGTTCTTCAATTGATTTATTCTTTTCAATCTTCATTTGCAATCTACTTATTTCAGCTTCGGCATCTTGTTTTTCTTTTTCTAACACACCATTTTGAATTTCTAATCTCTTAAGTTGATCTCTTAAATCTTTAACTGTATTTTCCATATCATTTTGTCTACTCTTAAGATCTTTAACTTTAGTATTAGATGATTTTAGAATTGATTTATCTATCTCACCTATTTGATGCTCGATTTCTTCAATTTTATTACTACATCCTCTAATTGTACTTAAAAGAGATTCGATATTAGAAAAATAATTATCACTACTTTTAACTAGCATTCCAGCCCTATCTTGGAATTGACTTATTGCACTACCTAATGATTGAGGAGGAATATATTTTAATAATTGCATTAATTCTTGAACAGCATCAGATGTAGGATCAGACAAATCGCATCCACAAATACATTTTTTTCTATTCATTAAGTATTTAATAGTTTCATCTCTAACAGATGGTATACCTTTATCTACATTATCAGTATTTTTTAATTCTATTAATGCATCATTAATTAACTTTCTAGACATAAAACTAAATGTCTGTTTAGTGAAATTACTCATTAATGTTGTAATTGTGTTATTTTTATGATTAATCTCCATTTGAAGATTTGCATTTAATTGATTTAATTCTTGTTGTAGCTTTTCCGCTTCAGCAAATGATAAAATCTCTGCTTTAGCTTTTTCTATTTCTTTATCATAATATGATAATTCATCTTCCATTTTATCAATTTGTTCAGAATTCTTATCAATTTTATCGGAATTTGTATATATTATTTCTCTTAATCTTCTAGTTTCACTATCTCCAGCTGCATCTAATTGTGCATTATATTTACCTATAACACTATTTTTTACATTAGGATTTAAATGTTCAATAGCTTTAGTTAAAGCAGTTAAACCAAGTATATTTTGAACAGCTGTTTTAAACTCTTCACTTTTACCGCTATTAACTTCTCCAGCCATTTTTTCAATTCTTTCACCATCAAAGAAGAAATATTTTGATAATGATTCTGGTAAAATATTAGCTATTGTAGACAAGTTCTTGATTGGATTAACTATTACTGTTTGTCCATCTGGTTGTTTTTGATATATTTCTAAAACTGGATTTTCAGGTTTAACATTTCCACTTGTATCTTTTTTATATGTTTGTTTACGTATTATAGTATAATCAACTTCATTGTGTTCTAATTCTAATTTTGCGAATACATTTTGTTCAGTTCCACCCATCATCTCTTTTTCAACAACACTATTTAACACAGATTTATTTTTAAATCCATCTGTTTTAGAATATAAAACCCATTGAAAAGCTTGAGCTAATGTAGTTTTTCCTGCTCCATTTTCGGCCATAACAAGTGTTATATTTTTTTCCTTATCAGTAGAGAATTCAATAACATGTTCACCTTTAAATGGTCTAAAATTAGTTAAAGTTAATTTTTTTAGCAACATTTTATTTCCTCCTCTATGATTTTTTCAATTTTCTTCTTCATATCTTCATCATTTAATTCTCTAGTTTTAACATTATTGTTTTCTAAAGTTATAATGGTTCTTACAATTCTAGTTAACTTTTGGTTATCAATCATACTTTGTTGTTCAAAATTTTGATTTGATGATTGAGTTTCAGTTTTAACTTCTTCATTATTCATAATAGTTTACCTCCATATCCATTTCTTCTTCATCGTTATCATCCTCATTTAATCTATAAGTATCAGTTAGCTCATATATTAACTTATCAGATTCCATTTTACTCATAGCTAATCTATTAAATTCAATCATACGATTAACTTCATTTCTTACCATTGACTTTTCACATTTTATTTCGTCATATGTTAAATTAATAGCTTCATCTAAAGGTCTTGGTAAAGTTATGAAATCATATATTATTGCAAATTCTTTTCCTGGATATTTTCTTAATACTCTACCTCGCCTTTGAATATATTCTTTTGGATTAGTTGTACTTGCTAAAATAAATGCCGTTTTTATAGCAGGAATATTAACACCTTCATCTAAACATTTTATTGCAATTAACGCTTGTAAATAATCTCCATCAAAGAATTTTCTTCTTAATAAATCTCTAGTATAACTATCTTCTTTTGATGTAAATTGTGCAACATTCATTTTTAATTCTTTTCCAAGTAATTCTGTTATAGCATCTATTTGTCTCATATCTTCGCCATTTTCATCTTGCTCTGCAATTTTAGTAGCACCACAATAAACCAAGATATGATTATCATCTTTATAAGGTTTAATTTCTCTAGCAAGTGCTGATACTTTATTAAATGCGCCTGCAACTAATCTTGATCTCTTTTGAGCAATTATTTTACCTTTATCGGATAATTTAGTTTTGCCATTCTTTTTTAATATACATTTTGCAATTTCTTTTGATAAACTGTGATATTCATCTAATTCTTCATCGGTTAAATATACTACAATTGGGTGATATTGATATGGGGTTAAGAATTTTTCTCCATTTTTTCCTTTAATAGCATCTTCTAACGTAAACTCAATACATTTTTCACCAAAATAATCTAAAAGTGCTTGTGTTCCTTCTTCATCTCCATGACGTTCTAATGTTGCTGAAAGAGCTAATCTATAATTAAATTTATCAGTTAGAGTCTTTTTTAAGTTTTCGGCACCAAAATTATGTGCTTCATCAACTACTAATAAAACATTTCCTCTTATATTATTAATCTGTGATTGAATATAATCTGTAGCAAAAGTACCGTTAGTACAAACAAAACAAAAGAAATTTCTTACACCTAGATTATAATCCATTATTGCCATTTTAATTCTTTGTTTAAAATCTTTTTGTTCAGAAGAACTGTGTCCAATAATTGGGTGGATATTAAAATTAATAATATCTTCTACCCATTGATTTACTAAATGCTGATATGGGCAAACAATTACAACTGCCAATTTACCTTTTAAATCTTTATATAATCTCGTTATTGCTCCTAACCCAGTAAAAGTTTTACCTGTTCCTGTTGCCATATCAAATATACCACTATAATTATTATGACTCCAATTTTCTATAGCTTCTTTTTGATAATCATGTAATGTAACTCCAGCAGGTATTTCTGGTGAATTAGTAACAGTTTTTAATTTTTCTATTGTTAAATCTATATGTTTAGTACTAAATTCTTTTTGATCTATTTCCCAATCTATACTATCCTTTCTATAAGATAATAATTTATTTTTTACAACTGTAGGAAAATCAAAAATCATAGCACTAGCATCATCATTTTTCCATAATTTGTTAAATGCATTCTCTTTCATTGAAACTCTTTCAGGATCGCTCCATGAAGTAAAAACATCAACGATTTCATAATTATTAATAAATGCATTTTCAGATTCGTTCATAGAACCAGAGAAAGCAACTACATTTCCTTCAGTATCATACATTAAACCAAGTTTCTCATGATACAAACCTAATTTCTCATTTTTTAATGAAAAAGCAATTTTTATATCCAATTTCTCTTGTGCTATTAAATTAGCTAATAAATTCAATCTCTCTTCTTCAAAATAATTTTGTGGTTCTGTTATATATTGCATTAGAGCTCGTTCTACAATATCTTCTCTTGCTTCATATCCTTTATTAATTGCTTCAATATCTTCTTCCGATAAATGTGGTGAGGCAATCAATTGGATTTTTCCATTGTTGTTAATTAAGTGTGTTATTCCATATGATATTTCTAATAAAGATGATGATGAGAAAAATCCAACACTTCTTTTATATAAATTTGATTCTTTTAATAAAGGAATATAGAAATCATTTACTATATTATCTCTAGGAGATCTATATTCTTGTTTTAAATTAACATCTAATAAACTCATTTGTTCACCACCTTATAAAGATTCTAATGCATTAATTAATAAATCAATATCATTTTTTGTATTAAAGTAATTTAAACTAATTCTTACAGTACCATTATACTCCATAGAGCCAATAAAGTCATGTATTAACGGTGCACAATGATACCCAGTCCTTACGTATATACTATATTCATCATCTAAAATAGATCCAACATCATCTGATGAATAATTATTTATTCCTATAGATACCATGCCAAATATACTCTCATATTTATCTGGTAAAAATAATTTAACTTTTTTTAATGTTTTTAATTTTTCAATTAAATAATCAGTCAACTCTTTTTCATGATTATAAATATCAACATTATTAAGCCAATCAATACTTGCATCTAATCCACAAATAGCTACAATATTTGGGCTTCCAGCTTCATATCCATCAGGTATTGTATCTGGCATATTTGGGTTCATTGTGTCAGAACCAGTTCCACCAAAAAGACTTTGTTTCAATTTATCGCTTTTTAATTTAATATAACCAGCTATACCAAATGATGCATATAAAGATTTATGTCCAGCAAAAACTATATAATTAATATCTTCACTATTCTTAATAGGAACAATTCCGTATCCCTGTGAAGCATCAAGTATATTTATAGAATTATATTTTTTTGTTAATTGAAATATTTTATCATAAGGTAACACATATCCTGTAACATTACTTACTTGTGAAAGAAAAATAGCTGCCGGATTATGTATTGCAAACATATCACTAATTTTATCATAATTAGGTTTCCAAGTTTGTTTATCAAAAGGAAGTGTTTCAATATTAATATGTATTCTTTTCTTTAATTCTTCCAATGGTCTAACTATTGAATTATGCTCAAAAGGTGAAATATAAACATAATCATTTTCTTTTAACTCTATTCCAAATATTAAATCATTCAATGCTACAGTTGCAGAATTTGTATAGATAACTTTTGCATTTTTAATATTATTTAACTTTAGTATTTTATTTCTAACAGTCTCTTTTGCTTCAGATGCCTCTCTAGCACATTTATAGCTTCCTCTACCTGTATTAAATGCATTTCTATTTGCTTTATCGAGTGCTATGTACACATTTTCAGGTTTGGGATATGTTGTTGCCGCATTATCTAAATATATCATATCTCACCTCACATATATTTTTTCATAATATCAATTAATACACTTATTTTTTCTTGTTCTGTTAATGAATCACCATATTCATTTATTATTTCTTCAATATTATTTTTCATTGTATTTCCTAATGCTGATAATTCATCACTGTTTGATAAATATTTTTCTATTTTTTCATCGCCACTTATTAAAGTAATTTTATTTGAACTATCAACACTGTTTTGATCTAATTCATTAATATTATTAATTATTTTTTCTAATTCTTCTTTAAAATTATTTATCTCATTAGGTTGCCAGTCTTCAATATAGAAACCTGTTACTATTTTTGATATTTTTTCAATTATGTCATTTTCATCATGAGTAGTTAGTTCTTTAACATATTCAATTAGTTCTCTAGTCTTAATATCAAAAATCATATTAGATGATTCTAATTCATTATCAATTAACCAATCCTTTAATAGCGAATTTAAACTTCCCTTGTGATTTTTGTTAAATATTTCCTTAGTTTCCTTTATTACATACTCACAATAAGAATTCATAAAACTATCAAAAGTTTGCTTCATATCCTTTATTAATTCTTTTATTTCTTCATAATTATTTGTACCAAATATTTCAATCAATTTTTGATATATAAATTCATTATTATTGATATCTGGTCTTAATAATTCATTTTTAATGATAATATATTTATCATTTATATTTAAATAATTGTAATCATTTGAATATTCTCTCAAAATTCTTGGTAAAGACAAAATCCATCTTCTCATTCCATCAACCAATTTTTTTAGATTAATTCTTTGATTATCAAGATTAGGAATATCATATATATACATCAAATTTGATAAATATTTAATTTTGTCTGTTGTACCTTTTTCAGTTAAAATGTAATATTTTTCTGGATTATCATTTATTTTTATTAAATTATTGGCATCTAGATCTATTTCTTTATTCATAAAATAAATAATAATAATATCTGAATAATTGTAAAGAGCTATTGATAATAATATAGGAATAATTCCCTTTCTAATACTATAAGGTTTTGATTCTAATTTTTTATATAATTCACTAAAGCTCAATTTTTGGTTTTCACTATTTTCAACAAACGAATTTATTATCTTTAAAACTTCTTTAATTGATGATGTATTCTTTTTATCTACGATTGCTTTATAAATAGTAGCTTCAGCACTTGTCTTACTTTTTATTAAGGATAAGTCATTATTTAATACAGTATCAATTACAATATCTCTTGCTTTTTTTATTGGAGCGGATAGTTCTCTTTTATTTATCATTTCATTGTTGACTATAGGTGTTTTTGAATATATATCAAAGCATATATTAGATAAATATGAACTCAAATTTGTAACATTTTTATTTTTATTATTCATATATAAATATTCTTGTATGTTATCTGATGAAAAATATATTGATAATTGTTCTATGAGTACTTCCATAGTTTCTTTCTTTATTAAAGAAAGTTCGTTATTAGTTTCGTCATTTTCTTTATTATTAATTAAATATTCTATCGATTTATACTCTCTTAATAATGAAACAATATTTTTAGGAAATATAGTTTTAGGTATTCTTAATACTACTCTATCATTTTTTAATTCAATAAAATGATCAATTATACTTTGTACATTTCTTGAATTCCTTATTAGATTAATAATAACACCATCGCAATAATTATTTTCAAATAAAATATCTAGATTTTTAATAGATAATAGTTCTTCTTCTGTCATATAAACATTATCAAAAAATCTTGTAATTTTAAATTCTTCATTATATCTACGTGGAAGAGAATATTTTTTTGTTTCTACCTCATTAATTAAATCTTTAATATTAATATCATAAAATTGATTTTCACTTAGTCTTTTAATTTCTTTAGATAATTCTCTATTGTATATATTAGTAAAATCAAGTTCATTTGTAATTTTTCTTCGTTTTATTATGCTTTTATCTATTAGTTTATTAATTATTTCTTCATATTTTGAAGAAGCCATATCAACTGATAATCTCAAAGTATTATCATCAGGAACAAGTATTTCAGTCTCATTAATCATATAAATAATAGATAATGATTTAATTAAATCTTTTTCTTCTAACTCGTTGCATTTTGCTAAAGCATTTTCTGTCTTTAACCAAATATTCCTAATAACATCTGTTGTTTCTTTTTTGAAAAGAGGTCTAAAATAATCATATATCTTGCTAACATTAAATAATC
The DNA here is from genome assembly GCA_947650795.1 of uncultured Bacillota bacterium. Classification (GTDB taxonomy): domain Bacteria; phylum Bacillota_I; class Bacilli_A; order RF39; family UBA660; genus MGBC139354. The sequence goes on from CANSWR010000001.1 coordinate 33,265, forward strand.
CTTTACTGTTATTTGAAATAAAATACTTTAGTCCATTTTGATCATCATCAGTTAAAAACGTAAATAATGTTCTTTCATTTTGAGCTATTTTTTCAGATAATTGTATAAGACAGTATACTGTTAATGGATTTAATGGATAACATCCTCTATATAGAATATCTTCAATCTTATCTACATTTTTAAATATTGTTAATGATTTTATTTCATCATATGTGTTTAAATATTTATTATAAAATGTATCAAATATTTCATCATATCCATCTTTTTTATTTAGAGCATATGAAACTATTTCATAGTTTTGCTCAATACTTCTATTAAAATATAATTCTTTAAATCTTCCTTCAACTGTTTTAAAAGCATTTAATTTGTCTTCTGTTAAATTTTTTGCATATTGATTGATTGTTTTATGTGTTATACAACTTAAATGTATTTGTTCTGTTTCTCCAGTTCTATTTGCTAATTCAGCAAAATCTTGTAGTAATTTTAAGTCTTTCATCATATGTGAATTTTCAACATATTCTAAAAATTTACTGAATTCATCAAATACAATGAACATTCCAGAATATCCATATTCAGTTATTTCGTGAGCCATATCTTTATATATTTTAACAATATCTGAATTAACTAATGGATTAAATTCTTGTCCATGTAATATACAACTATATACATTTTTAAATATTGCATAGTATTCTTCAGAATAATTTTTTAATCCCTGCTTTAAGTCTTTAAATGAACAATTATATTCAGATAAACATTTTTTAATTTCACTTATTACATCTTTATATTCATCTTCCCATTTTAAGATAACTTTTAATGCAATATCAAAATAGGTATTTACTACTATAGATGAAAGTTTTTCTCTTTCTAATGACTCTGATAAAGCTAATAAGAATGCCTGATTTAAATCACCATAATTACTATTAATGATAATTGGCATTAACTTAGTTTTTGTATCTCGTATATTTTTAATTAATTCATATGTATCGGAATCTACTTTTTTTATTTTATTTAAAAAGATATCAATATCCTTTTTGTCTTCAGTATTATAGTTATTTAATAATGTGATAAGAACAAGTAATAAATGAGATTTACCTTTTCCATATGGGCCAATTAATGTAGTTGCTCTATTCTTAGAATTTAATACACTATTAAAATACTGGCCTAATAATTCACAACCATCTTTTGTGGGAATATACTCATTAATTTTTGATATGTTATTAATATCAAATTGCAAATTAACAGAGTATTGAAAATTCTCATTAACACTTATATAGTCTTTGTATTTCATACTATACACCTCATTCAAAATGTTCTTTCATAATCTCATCAATTGACATTTTTGTCGTAAAATAAATCATATTCAATCCAGCAGTTCTATTAATAACGATTAAATCTTGTTTTTTCATTTCATCTAAATATTCATTTATTAGATTTTTATCTAAATTTAATAGTTTAGCTGGGCTATTATCTAATTTTATTAAGTCATCAATACTTAAATAATCTTTATCCTCAGATAAAATAACCATCAAATAATAAACAATCAAATAATTTAAATTTCTAAAATCCGGTTTTACTCTTTCATAGGCATTTATATCCACTTTTTTAATTAGATTTAATTCAGATAAAGGACAAATAAAATTATTTTCTGGATTATCGATTTTTTCATCAATAGAATATGTTTTTATAATCATATTAACTTCATCTTGTAAAATATTCTCACTATATTCTAATTTATTATTATTTAAAATTTGTGATATTTGTTCAAAAATATCTCTTTTTGAAAACACTTTCATTGTACATTTATTAAAAAACAAGTTATAAATATATGAATCTTCAATATTTAAAATCATTTTAATATGTATTAACCACCATGAAAAATTATCTTCTAAATATGGATCATATTTATCAATTAATTCACCAAACTTAGATAATGTGATAGAACGATTATTTTCTTCAATAAGACAAGTTGCAGACATCCAATATTTTAAGGATTTAACCATATTTGTACCAATGCCTAATATATCTGTTGCATCAGCAGAAGAAAATGCTTTAGAATCTTCTTTTATTGTTCTAATCCCTTTTGCTAACCATCCCTCTCTAATTGAAAAACTTTCATGTCTTTTCATTTTTACTTTATTAATCATAGTTTTACTCCTTATCTTGTTTAGTTCTTAATACCTTTTTCATATAGCATCCACCACTAAAATGTTTAACACATTCTAAACATCCTATACACTTCTTTTCATTTATCGTATATGATATATCAAATTTTTCTCCATCTTGTTTATTATTATGTTTAATTGTAATTGCATCATATTTGCAAACACTTTCACAAGCCATACATCCAATACATGTTTGAAATTTTGTAATTTGGTTTTTTATAAGCATTTCACGAATTTTAGGATTGCTAAATACTTTAGTTTCCTTTAAAACAGAAACCTTTAAAAGTTTTTGTCCTACTTTACCAGTTAATTTTAATATTGGCTCTTTCGTTCTTTTATCTAAGATATATACTTCTCCTAATCTCTTATTTCCAATATTAAAATCAAGTAATCCAAATGGCTTGAACAATTCGTACAATGTGTCATTAATTGGTTTATTTAAATCAAAATTAAATGCATTTTCTTCTAATACACAAGGTTTAAAAGATAGTATTGCATTTTCACTATAATTTAATCCATTCCCACCTTGTCTGGCTTTCCATCCACCAGAAGAAATATATTCTTTTGGATCTGGTTTGCCGATTTGTGCAGCAAAATCTAATAATATATCATGAAATTTAATATATTCATCTTCCATATATATACTGGATAAATATTCAGACCAATAGGAATTATTTGGGCAACACCAGCATCCAACCCTTGAAAATCCTTTTCTATAGGCACTATTAAATGGTATTTTTCTTGTTAATATATATAGCCACACATCAAAATCCATCCAGTCAATAATTGGTGCTACTGTTTCTTGCTTAGTTATTTTTGCACCTTTACTCTCCCTATCATATTTACTACGAGCAATTGATTCGTTTCTCCTTAATCCTTGAAAAGTTAAAATTTTAGTTTTATTTTTAAAAGTTGCATCTATTTTTCTAGTAATGGAGCCTGTTTTGAAAATAGTACAACACCATCTCATCATTCTACTTGGAGGGCCTATAACTTTGCATAATTCATTAAAATTCTGTTCTTTATTTTTCGCTACAAGTAAAGGTGTTGTAGGGTGTATTTTTTTGAATTCTTGTAAATAATCTCCTGTCTCAGGATATTCAAGAGTTGTATCTCCATAGATGTGTATTATCTTATCTGTTCCCAATGAATTCATTACCAAATCACTTGTTACCGTAGAATCTTTACCACCTGAAAAAGAAACAAACATTGAATCTACATTGTATTTTTTTGAAATGTTTTTTATGTAATCATGTGCTTCAGTAACAATTGAGCTATATCTGACACTATTTGCTTCAATGAATTTTCTTATATATGATTCTTCATAAAATGACTCAACATATTTTTGATTTTCTTTTTCGTTTTCTTGAATTATTTTTTTAACATCTTTATAATTAATATTATTAACAATATTTTTTACAGAAAATTTTATTTTTTCACCATTTACAAAATAATAATTACCAGAAGTATTCCATACTGACTTTCCCACATATTTAAAAGGTTCTTTTTCAATAGCCTCTAATAATAATCTTTCTTGAGGAAATACAGGCCTTATATCTGTTCCTATATACTCGGATTTCTTTCCACATATAGAGCAAACATTGTCAAATAAAGGTATATTACAATGTTTGCAATAATATATTTCAGATTTATCAATATAAGTTCTATTATTGCATACAGGACAGGTACTTGATTCACATATTAAATTGTCACAGTTACTACATACATATTTAATCACACAATATCCCTCCTATACATTTGCATCCTCTTAAATATTATATCATATTTTTTACTGGAGAAAAATATTTTTATTAAATGTTTCTCCAGTTTTTATTTTGCAAAAAAATTAGTAGCAAAAGCTACTAATCAATATATTGTAATATATCAAAATCATTAATATCCTCATCATAATAGTCTTTACTCCTGTAAACACAGTCGATAGAATTATCAAAATAATATTTTTTCTTATCTATAAATTCTTTTATATAGTATTCATATAAATCAATGTTATATTTTTCAAGAATATCTTTTTTTATTTCGCTAACAAATATTTTGTTTTTCGTTACAAAACTATTTATGAATTTCTCTCTTGTTGCTTGTTCATCTGTTTTAATAAATACTACATTATTTTTTACAGTGAAAGTTTTAATATTAGGTATTGTAGATATAATAGTTTCATAAAAACAATCAGGAAAATTATGATTTTTTAAATTAGTTAAAAAATTATCTTTGTCTAAAGTGTATAGATTAAAATACTCATTTTCAGAAATAACTTTTTCTATTTCATTGATAAATTCTTTTATATTATCTTTACTTATTCCTAGCTCATTTAATCTTTTTATTGTAATATATTTTTCATTTTCAATTTCAAACAAATCAAGATTATATATAAATTTGTATAAATAACTAGAAAAAGTTGAACCTATTTTTTTCATTTCAGGTTTTATTTCATAATAATCATTATTTAAAATTATATTACGTAAATATCCTTCTAAATTAGTAATAGAACTTTTCATTATATAGTTTCCTCTTAGCTTATATCCTAATTTAGACATATTTAGATTATTAATCAGTTTAAAATCATTTACATCAAATAAATCTGTCAACAATTCTTTTATAGTTAAAATAGAATATATATCTTCTGTCAATCTTTCTTTTAATATATCCATTTGCTCTTGAGTAAATTCAGGACATTCACTTATAATTTGACCATTAGTAATATATTTACTAAAATTGTTTACTAACAAAGCTCTAAAGGTATTATTTTTATGTCCATAATTTTGATATGCATAATCAACGAATTCATCTAAACTAATAGGAGACAATTCATGAATAAGATTATCAATAAAGGCATTTTTATCATCACAATCAATAAATATATCAGGCATTCTTGAATAAATAATTTTACCATTATAATTTCCAATAAATTTTCTTAATAAATTATGTAATTCATATTCATTCTTTATATTTATATTTTTCATTAATAATTCATTGTTATTAAAGAAAAACTCAGCTGAATAATCACCAGATTCTACTTCTAACATTTTCTGAAGAGCTTTAACATCATCCTCATCAAGAGCATCGATATCATAATATCTATAATATCTACCTGCATCGCATAAAACATAATTAGATCTATTTAGTATTGAATCAATATTTCTAAAATCCGCCTCACTTATAAGTTCAACATCTAAATTATTAGACTTTATTATCTCATTATATTCATTCATAATTTCAGAGTATTCCATTACTTTATCTGAACGTTTTAATATAGCATTTAATATATTAATCTTTTTAACAACTATGTTTTCACCTTTATATGAAATTAAATTATATTTCTTTTTTAATATAGCTAATTGTCTTTTATCCAAATTCCAACTATCTATTAATTCAGAAGGTTCAGTATCTCCCATTTTATATTTTTCACGTAAATAATAATATATATATTCATTTACATTAAAAAATTCACAAAATAGTTCACAATCGAAATTATAGGTTTCAAATATTTCTCTGTATTTTTCTTCTTCTCTAGTTGTAACAAATTTTTTAATTTCTTTCTGAATTATTTGTCTGATTCTTTCTCTTGTAATATTATATTCACTACCTATAGATTCCAAAGTTCTTCCAGTTAATTTTTTCAAAACCATATCTTTATGATTTGAATCTTTTATTTTTTGTAATTCTTCTTTTAGTCTAGGTTTAACTAATGAATAATTAAGGTCCTCTTTTTTTAAAACTTTTTTATTCAAAAAATCATTTAATAAAAATGATAAATCAGATGTATCATAATTACATTTTAAAACTTCTTCTTCAAGTTGTTCATAATAAAAAATATCATAACCATATATATTTTTTATTAATGTTAATAATAAGTTCGATGTTAATTTTAATTTAATATGATTATTCATAATAAATTCATTATAACTCTTCATTATTTTTCTAAATGTTGAATCGCTAATATAATCCTTGTGAGCAAGATTATCATTAATATCATCTATTGAAATATTATTTTTCACCAATAATCCAGTTATAGTTTTAGACAACCCAAAATACATCAAATCATAAATGGAAAATGTCTGTTCGTTATTAACCAATTCGTAAATTATATTCTTAATTTCTTCGGCTCTTTCACTTTTTGTACCAAGAACCTCATTTAAGCAATTTGGATTATTAATAATGCTATCACAAGTGATATTATTTTCTTTTAATCTTAATGCTGTATTATAAGGTATTCCAAAATCACATAGTCTAAATATTGAATGCATAAATTCACCTCCTAGTTCTAAATAGTTATATAATATCTACACATTTTTCTTTGTTATACAAAATATCAATGCTAATCATCTTCGTAATAATAATCGTCTTCCTCTAAATTCTCTTCTTCAAAATTCCAAGGTTCATATTCTCCTTTTTTTACTAATTCTTTTTGCCAATCTTCTAATCCATATGCATCTAACTCTTTATCCGTGTAGTTGCTATTATTTTGTTGTTCCTCTATGAAAGAAAACAATCCAAATGCTTGTTGACTTTTCTTTTTGTTATTTCCAAATAAATCATCAAATAATCCCATATTATCACCATCTTAAAAATATCATTTTTTTATTTTCTTTTTCTACTAATGCCAAACAAAAACTGAATACTACTGCAATTATACCACAAAAAAAGGAGCTAGTCATCAGACTAGCTATTTCATACCTAAACTTAAGTTAGGATTTTCATTAAATATATTTATTATTGTTTTTTTATTTTCTTCTTTTACTTCTGTATGGTAAAATTCAGATTTAATTTTTGTATTTAAAAATGATTTTTCTTTTTGAATCATATTTCTATTAACTGTTACTTTCATATAAGCCCTATGATTTGTTGTAACATTATATTTAATATCAAAATCAGTTTTAAATATCTTCTCAATTATGATTTCAACTGGTTTTAAATTCTCTTTATCAGCAAGTTCTAAAGCATCATAATATTCTTTAGAAACCTTGTTATCCCTTGATCTCTTATTTTTAACTTCATGCTTAATATCTTCAACAGTAAAATATGTACTAGATAGGTTTTTCAATGGATTTAGTATTCTTCCAACTGTACCTGATTCATAGCAACTAAACTTACTATATAAAACAGTATCTCTAAATATAGGAAATCCTATGATTGGAAAAATAATTGTTTTGTAGTGTAACTGTTTTACTTCCTCTGGTGTCATTAAATCTCTACCAATTAAATTAGTAGATTTATCACCATTATAATTCATTAAAGACATAGATTGCCTTACACTATTAGATTCAATAGTTTTTTTACCTAACCGTTTTGAAATTGCTTCTGCTGTTTCTTGGGTATTAGTTTTAAGATATACCAATCCACAGTTATCAAGAATAATCTGTGCAACATCTTTACCATATACATTATCTAATTGAGAAAAAGATTGAATAAAAAAATGAAAATGCATTCCCCTCGATCTTGCAACAGATACTATTGCTTCTATATCAGCAAGTGGAGGACAGTTAGCAAATTCATCAAGAATAAAGTCTATTTCTAAAGGCAATTTCTTTTTCTCATTACTATTAGCAAGTTTTACTAAATTCCTATACAATAATCCGACTATAATAGTTACAAGAGTAAAATATGTTTTATCTTCATCTGGAACTATAACATATAAAGCAACTGGTTCTTTGCCTAAAACATTAAATTCAAAATCACTTGTACTGGTAACATTTGCAACATTAATGTCATCAAATATATTCATTTTTTGACCAAACACTGCTGTAATAGATTTATATGTATTATCACTAGCACTTAATATACTCACTAATGCATCTTTAGATTTACTACCATATTCTTTAGTATTGATATAATCTTTAAACTTTTTAAAGTTATTTTCTTCCATAGAACTATTTTGAAATTTTCTAATACTAGTCATAGTAATCTTATCTCTGGTAATATTACCTTCTTTATACTCTTCTAAAAAAAGTCCAATTAGTCCTTCTAATAAATTTTTTGCAGAATTATTCCAAAAAGGATCTTTTTGCTCTACTTTTTCTTGCATCACCATCGTTGATAAAGAAGATATAAGTCTATTTGTTTCAGCATAATGTGACATAGATTCATTATTCATTGATATTTTCCTATTTTTCAACTTATCTATTATCTCTTTGTTGCTTTTAATTTTATTATTAATCCTGGAAATATTGATAACACTTAATTTAAGTTTTTTTAACTTATCATTTAACATATCATTTTGTTCAATATATGGATTTATAGTATTTTGAATTTCAATAGATTTATTTTCAAATTTAATACATTCTTCATATTCTTTGATAATCGGATCTAATATATTTATCTTATTTGATAATTCTGGATTTCTAAAATCTATAGTTAATATTTTATAACCTTGATTTTGAAACATCTTTGATGTAGTTTGATAAATCTCTCCTTTTGGATCAGTGATAAAAACACTTCGTTTCTTTTTTGCTTTTGAAATAAAAGTACAAGTAGGAATTACTGCTGTTACACTTTTACCACTTCCAGTTGAACCTAAATAGACATAATGGGGTGTTTCTCTGTCAAAATAAACATATTTTAAGTCTTTGCTAAAAGAAACAGGGAATCCTGCTTCAATAATATGATTAACCTTTTCTTTTTTAAAGTTACTTCTTATTTCAGATTCTGTACTAAATCTTGCTGATCCATATTCATTATCATTTTTTACTTTATGCTTCATTAGTAATGGTTCAAGATAAATAAATCCTAACAAAAAAGCTATTAAAATTACAAGTAAGACAATTAGAATGGTATTCATGCTATATCGTACCCTTCATCTAATTCTCTACAGTAATCTATAATGCTATCTAATGTATCGTTTGAATCTAAAGAGCAAAGATAACTTTCTAAATCATCTTCTTGATCTTCAGTAATTTTAATATCATTATCATTTAAATAGGAATATGCAAAGTACTTCATAACATCATCTTTATATTCATATAGTTCTTGCTCAAAAGCATAATACTGTCCCTGTTGAATCTGTTTTATTATGTCATTAGGATTGCCAAATTCTTTAGTTGCTTCATCAATATACCATAAATTATTCTTTCCCCATTCAAATAAATCTGATGTATATAGATCCACATTGCTATTAGCAATTTCAGAAAACACATCACCAATATAACCAGAATCATAATTTGTAATATCTGAACCATAACAAAATTTTAGTTCTAATTCTAAATCGTTTATTATATCATCATACATATTCTTCCTCCCATAATAAAAGAACTATTCAAGTTCTATGTTTTCTTTTCTCTTTTGTTCTAAATAATCACTATATTCCAAATCTTGACTTAACCATTTATCTGCATATTCAAAGTCTTCTATTGGAAACTCTTCAACCCAATAATTGTCTGGTGGACAGGCTGTAGCATCTATACAGACAATCTGATTGTGTTCATCAAAATAATAAAATGAAACTTCATTACTCTTGATTATATAATCATTGTATAAGTCTTCCATATCTTCATATCTATTAAGTGTACTTTTATATATTTTGTTATTCTTTTCAGCTAAATATTTATCAGCTTTAAATCTTAATAAATCTATTTTATCTATATCAAAATATTTTCTAAGTTGCTTTTCTTCTTCAAGGCTAACATCTTCTGGATCAATTGATGATCCATATATATGATTTGTTCCATCAGTAAAACATATTTGATTATCATTCAAATGTTCTTTCACTTCAAAATAAATGTTGGTATATCTGTCTCTTTCTGAGCCTTCAGAACTATAAATACAGTCTTCAAAAAAATCTATTACTTCACCTTTTGATTCAAATTTCATTAAATCTCCACCACAATTAACATATATATTCATATATCAAAGTCCTCCTTATCATATTGGTGCATATTATCTTTAACCCAATCATCATCAAATTCTCTTATCATGCTAGGATATTCTAAATCCTGTTCTTTCTCATTCTGACTTTCATAAGAAAATTCATCATAATCATCATAAGATTCACCTATTCTTGCATATCTATAAGACATATCTTTTTCTTTTAAATGTTTTAATCCTTCCATAATTGCTGATATATCTTCATATCCTTCACAATCCTCATACCATTTAATTGAATTCCATCCAAAATATTTAGACCACTTATTTTCACTTATTATCCTGCATTCATCTAAAAGGTTGCCATAAGTATAGTTTTTTTTATTTAAATAATTATCAGTAAATTTTTTAAGCTCATCAAAACCTTTTTTTGATGTAATTATTCTTACATCTGATCTATATCCCATAAATCATTCCTCCTTCCACAAAAAATTGTTTAGAATTATAAATTTTAATAACTTCTAGAATAATTATTACACTCCTGAAATAACTTATCAAAATCTCTTTCTGCCTCTTCCAATTCATCATTTATACTTTTTACTGCTTGTCTAATTTGATATTTATTTTTAAATTTATTACTACTTACATTAGATGATAAATAATTTAACAAAATAGTATATTTTGACTGTTTATTATTCCTCTTATATTGCTTATAAACAATTTCTTGAATTAAATCGTTTTCCGTAATTTTTGCTTTATTATGTTGATAATAAGCATGATTGACTATAGCATTCAAAACATAATTATCTAAATACTTTTGTTTTTCTTTTATTAATGAATTATCTACTATATTTGAATTATTACTTTTAGCAATCTTAATAAAATAATCATTAATATTCACTAAAGCTTCTTTAAATTGCATATATTCATCTTTAAGATTAGAATCTTTTGAAAAAATATATTTTTTTATTTCTTTTGTTAGAGCCTTTATCTCTTTATCCTTAATAGAATTAAATTTTATTCTTGTATTTGAAAATTCTCTTTTTTCAGATATTAAATTACCTAACTTAACAATTTTATCTTCTAATAAAATATCTTCTTTGTCACGGAGTAAAAAATTTCTTTCTTTTGGATTAAAATATCTTTTTAAGGATTCAATCTCTTGATTAGTTTCTTTTAGTAAAGGTGTAAATACTTTTTCTTTTTCAATATAATGTTCTATCTCATTTTTTAAGAATCCTAACTCTTTTTGTGATAACTTACCAGCATGTCTATATTTTAATTTCTTTCCATAAGATTTATAATTGGGTTTCTTTTCAGCAAATGATAAATGAAAATGAAGATTATCTTGATCAGTATGTAGTGAAAACTGATAACTTATGTTTTTGATATCAGCATACCCACACTTTTTTAGAAACATTGGAATAATATGCTTGGCCATTGCCTTTTCAAATTGAGGAATATCTACACTTTCTTCCAAATAACCTTCAGGAAAAGATATAACTAATTTATTAATATTAGAATTTTCAATATATCTTGCATACTGCTTTTTCCTTTTTTCTATTTCATCTTTTGTAGCATATTCACCATTTTCAAACATAATATTCATTTCTTCATTTTTACCTAATTTACCACTAAAATAATCTAGCATAAAAAATGCTTTTTTCTTATTATCAGAATAGTAGTCAAACATATTCATAGTAGAATCATATACTGCTTGTTGAGTTTTATATTTATTATTAAGACTTCTGTAACTAGGAGTAAACATATTCATAACTACTACTTTAGGAGTGTTAGTCATTATATTTATCCTTATATCGTTCAGACTTGAATTTTTGTAAAGCTTTATTATTATTTGGATTAAAAACTTTTTCAATTTCCATATCTGCATAAAATTGTTCTAATAAATCTCTTATATAAATCTGTCTAGAGTATATCTTTTCCATCAAAGAATTATTTAAATCCAACTTTTTATTGGTATCAATATTATTTAAACCTTGTTCAATTAATTTTCTAACAGCTTGAGAATATTTCAAATCATTAGCAATGCAATAATCTCTTATTCTTTTATCTAATTCATTGGTTAATGAAATATGAGGACTTATCATAAGATTCTCCTATATGTCTCTTCCCATGTATTTTGCTTTTTCTTTTAAATGATTTTGAATCAGATTTTCATATTCATCTGAATTTTCAATATCATAAGAAATTTGCCAAACTTCTTCTATTTCATAATCCACACCATTAGATTGACCAAGTTCATAAATCTTTTTCTCAAGTTTAGACATTAATCCATCAAAATAAAATACCATATCAAATTCTTGTCTTTCTTCATCATAATCTAATTGAGCAACATTCTCATTTGAATGAACATCATCTATAATTTCTTTAATATGTGATTTGATATAATTTCTAGTATCATCATCATAATCATCTAAAAAGTCATTTAAACTAACAATATAATTAAAACTAGATGTTTTATCCATCCCATAGTTTACTATATCATTTGCTATCAATTTACTTATACTTAATTTTTCCATACTTTTCCTCCTTCTCATAAATAGTTAATAATCCTACTTCGATTATTTCAACTAACATATCATTAATACTTATTCCCCTAGAATCAGCTTCTATTTTAACCCTTTTAAATAATACATCTTTTATTCTTAATAAAAATCTGTGCATTTTATCACCTTTCTTTTTGGTTTTAATTGGTTTAGTTTAGACCATAGTTTTTTAAATTATTATTACTAATAATTCAAGAGCATAAGAAGTTGATATCAACACTTTAAATAAAGCCTTATAAAATAAGACTTTGGTGTGATATCAAACATATTTTGCACTTGCAAAATGAATCCATTAATATGGTCTAAATTAATAAATAATCCCTTATATAATAAGGATTTTCTATGGTCTAAACTATGGTTTATTTTTATTGTTTATATTCAAATCTAAATATTGATTATGGTCTAATCCGTTATTAAAATCAGGTTTATACAATGGTGTTTTTTCTGAAAAATCTATCAAACTCATACCATCTACATTACTTTCATCAAATTGTACTTGATAATGTAAATGAGGTCCTGTCGAATAACCTGTAGTCCCAACTCCTGCAAGTTCATCACCTGCTTTCACCTGATCTCCTTCTTTTACTTTTGATGAACCTGGATACAAATGTGCATACCATACTGTATAAGTTACTTCATCATCTATTTCACATTTAATTTTAATTTGATTACCTCCACCTGCTGATGTGTTTGTAACATTTTCATTTTGTGTAAAACTTACTTGAGTTACTGTTCCATCACATGTAGCATAAACTGGTGTCTGATTACCTGCTGCTAAGTCCCATGCTGTATGTACATCTGATTCTCCAAAGACAATTCTTTCTTCCATAAAAAAAGATGTAATTGTTGCTTTAGAAAAATCAATTGGTGAATTAAAAGGTTTGTTTTGTTCTTCATCAATCTGATTACTAGAATCTAAATCCCTACATACATCATAATTCTTATATTTTTGTAATTCACATACTTCACTTATGGTCATCATTTTATTAGTATCTGTATCTATATTATCTATATAAATATCATAAAATGGTAGCTGGTCATTCTCTAAATAAAAGTATAGAATTCTGTTTAATGGAACATATCCATATCCATTTTTTAAAGCCTTATTTAAAGTGGATTTATATTGATCTGCATAATCCATATTATTCTCAACATAATCATCAGTAATATTTGCTCCAAAAAAATCCAATATCATTAAGCAAGGAATAATTATTACAAGTGCCATAGTTACCATTCCTATACTACTTCCCATAACTAATTTCATTATTTTACTTTTTTTGTTTTTCTTCACTTATCTACCTCCATAAAAAAAGATAGATTCCTCTATCTATTTACTTGATATATCATTTGATATAATTTTCTCAACAATCTTATTATTGTCAATATCTACAATAATAAGATCAATTATCTGAATTAGATATTTTTGTACAGTATTAAAATCTTTTACAATTCTGTATACAGAATCAGGCATTACTCGTAAAAAAGTGTTTTCTGATAAAGATGTTATTGCAATAGAGTATCGATGTGTCATTTGATTTCTTAATTCACAAATATAATCATGAACACCTTTATTTATGTCTGAATCTGTAATATCAAACTTTTCACTGATATAAGATAATATTTCTTGAAAGTTCATTTCATTGCAACCTTTATTTGATAGCTCTGTAATAATATTTTTATAACTAACCTTTTTAACATCCTTGCCTAAATTATAATATAAATTTAATAATTGAGCCAAAGAATCCCATAATATGATTTCCCTAAATAGAGCATTTTCAAAATAATAACAAGCATTATTCTCATTTTCACTTAGGATGTTATTCATTGGATTAAATGTATTATAATTAACTTTTTGATATTCATCTATACATTTTTCAATAGAGATTCTTGTTTTATTAGACAGATCATTTATTGATTCTATAAAATGATTGTATTTAAAAAAATTCTTAATATCACTATCCACTGTATTTCCAATTATTCCTGCAATATATTTACCATTTTCAAAGTTTATATGCAAATTTTTCAAATTAATTTTATATTCGTTTAATAAAACTAAAAATTCTTTTTTATCTTTTTCATTTATCAACGGTTTAAAATCTTTCTTCATCATTTCAATCCTTTCTATTTTAATGGAATTTACTTACTGATTATGATTATACCACAAATCTATTATTTCGTATCCCCTTCACCCATCATTTCTCTTTCAAGTTCAGTTGCTCTAATCCAAATTCTAAGTCTATTTTTAGAGTCTATATTAAGTAAGAATTCTCCTCTTCTTGCTGACATTAAAAAGTTCTTTTGAGTATCTGTAAGAGGATTTTGCTTAAATAATTCTAGATATGCAAGTAAATCATCTTCTTTAAGCATACCTATCATCTGATATTGACAGTTATTAAATATAGCTGTTGCATGTCTTAATATTGATTGACTTCCCACAAAATCTTTTACTGATTGAGTTGCAACTACAAGTGATCCAGAATATTTTCTAATTCTTCTTGCTAGTTGACCGAAGTTTCTTAAAACCTCAAAATTGTTTTCATCTATAAATAAATGAAATTCATCAGCAATTATCATCACATGTTTTCTATCTTCCACTTTCATTTTATCATTAAGAATCTTATTTGAAACAATACTATTATTTAAGTATGTAAGAAGATTTAATGTTTGTGTATTAATAAGTCTTTGATTACCACTATACAAAAGTTCTTGTAGATTAAATGCAATTAAATCATTTTCTAAGTTAATTGTTGTATGTCCATCAAAAAGATATGAATCTGTTCCAGTTAAGAATCTAGAAAGTAATATATCCAATTGTTCAATTATCTTTTCTTTTTCTTTACTCTTAATATCTTTCTTGTACTCTGGTAAGAATTCATATAACTCACTAAATATAGGATAATCTTCAGGTTTCATATTTTGCAGTGTATTAATAGATGTATTCTTAAAAATACCTTTTTTATTATATAGACTTTCAACTATTGCAAGTAACATAACTAATTCTTTTTCATTTATACTTTCAAATGCTGTCTTAAAGAATGCTTCTAGGAATCCTAAATGTTTTGCAAGTGGACAATCAGTTTCTTTAGTATCATGATTTTCATCATCTGATGGAATAAATCTTATTTGTAATGGATTAATAATTCCTCCAGTTTTAGAATAAAGATCTATATATTCTCCATGATTTGCTTCTACAATTCTCTTATACTCATTCTCAGCATCAAAAATAAATATTTTAGTACCTCTTCCATATTCATTTACAATCATCTTTTTCATGGTATAAGACTTTCCTCCACCTGTAGAAGAAATAATTGCCATATTGTGTGAAGTACGAGAGTTAGTTAAGATAAATGGATCGTAAAATATAGGTAAAGATGTATGAATATCTACACCAAACATGTATCCATTTGAATCATTAAAATATGTTTTAGTAAATGGAAAACCAGCACTTAATGTAAGTGTAGGAAGATAAAAACTATAGTCTTCAAAAGTCTTAGTTGATATATCATAACTTTGCCATGCTTCCATTTGTCTTAATCTTGGAACATCGAGTTTAATTTGATATGAATCAGCTATTCTTTTTAAATCTCTTACTACTTCTTCTCTGTGTTTTCTATCTCCTTCAACAATTAATATTAAAGAGATTTCTTTAATCTTCTCATCACCATTTTTAATATCTTGCATTAAAGCTTGAAAGTTTTCTTTTTGAGTATCAAGTTCTGTAGCATCACTTAATTTCTTTGTAGTATTTCTATCAGTTAATAAAAATTGATACTGTGAATTTACCCATCTTATCAACTCTTCCTGTGTTATACATTCTTGAATACTAATAGATGCTCTAACATCTGGATAATTAAATATATCTTCAAAAAACAATTCTGATACAAATGGTGGAACATTTTTAACGGTTAATAACTGTAACTCCTTTTCATCGAATTTTAATTTATCCACCTTTTCAGATATATTCATGGGACATACTAAGCTAGGTAAATCACTCCATACTAATTCATCCAAGGAATTAGATGTTAGATAAAGGTTTGATAAAAATTTGTAAATTTCTAATTTATTGGTAATACCTTCAATATATATTCTAGGAACAATATTTAAAGTAATATCCTCAAGTTCATCTAATTGTTTATTAAGTAATGCCATATCTTTAGCAATTATTACCCAATAATAAATGCTTGAAACAGTAAAATTTTTTTCTTCCAAATCATCAATCAATTTTCTTGATTCTTCCAATAAGATTCTTTTATTTTCATCATTTGAATATTTTTCAATCTTTTTCTCTAAATTAACTTTATTTGCATTTAAGTTTAATTTTTCATTTAATTTATAACACTTCATATTCAAATTGGGTATTTGATATAAAGATTTTAACATTGAAAAAAATAAATTCTTTTCATGATTACTAGTTAATGATAAGTCTATTGCTTTAACTTCGATTAAAGTAGCAACTTCACCAGATTTCAAATAAATTAATCCATCTTCTCCTATTTCTTTAATATTTGTTATAACTTTAGAATTTTTAATTCTCTTTTTCATTTGACCTTTGGATGAAAACTTTCTATTATTTTTAGTATCTAGTTTTTTAATTTTCTTTAGAACCTTTTCATCTTTAGTTTGTCTTTCCAATCAACATCATCTCCAATCTTTGAGTAGGAATATTCCCTACATCTAAATAAATATCGAAACAATAAAGCTACTACTTTATACATTCGATTCTTTTTTGAAACCTTAACTGGTAACATTAAAAAGACACATATTGTCAGATATACTAACGATTGTAGCTTTAAGTTAGTAAATGAAAATATAAGTAGAAAAGAAAACAACATAGGTAATCCTATGTATAAATCATTCATTTCAACATATTTTCCTAATGTTTTTTTTATACTTGAAACCGTAATATACATTATTCATCTCTCCCTCTATATCTTCTTCTATACATACTTCTTGTCGGTATTACACTGTTAACTGCATGAGCCATTGAGTTAGCACCTGCATTCATCATTCCAGATCCAAATCTAGAAAGTTTACTAGAAGTTGGTTTCCCATCTTTACCGATTGGATGATTTCTGACACAAGATGATGCTTGAAGATAATCTCCAACCATTTTAAGATTACTTCCTATTCCTCCACTTTCATAATTACCACCCATTTTAGATCCAAAAGATGATACAGCTTGTCCTACTTTTCCTAATGCTGAATTCCCAACACTACCAGCTTTTGATGTTCCTTTGGCAATTGCTCCAGCTCCCATTAATCCTGCTCCTACAGTTGCAAGACCACCTGTTGTTGCTACAGCACCCATACTATGTCCAAATCCCATCATAGCTATAAGCTGTTCTCTTCCAGAATTTGCTGATACATTTCCACCTATGAATCTATTTACAACTTGTGATCCAGTAAGTAGGAATGAGCCACATCCAATATACATAATAGATTTAATAATTATATCCTTAAATGAATTAGTAAAGAATGTTGTTTCATTTATTTGACCCATTACTATTGCTGTAAGAGAAATAATAAGCATTATTACTGCCCCTTGTAGCATCAGTGATACTAATTGTTGTACTACTGCACTTCTTCTTTCTTTATTTCCTACTGATGTAGCAAAAATAATAGGACTAATCACAAATAAGAATAAAAACTCAATTTGCCTTCTAGCCAACATCATTCCACAAAAGAATAATGAATATAAGAAGAAGCCACCGACAATGACTGCTAAAATCCAATCAATTTCATATTTATAGTCTTTTTCATCTGGTAAGATCCATCTAGAAGAGGTTACATATTTATCGTTGTACATTTTCTTCCCGTTAAAATTACCATTAGATATATTTTTAGGAATATCTTCCTTTTTAAATTCATCAGAATCTTTATAACCATCTGAATAATCAATAAACATAGTAAGCATAGAGTCAGATAATGTTACATTATTGCTTGTAAAAATATTAGAAGTAAATCCTGCAAGTTTTATAGAAAAGGTCGATGCTTGAACAAATAAAAATGTACTCATAATAATAAGTACACCACACTTTGCTATTTCTTTTACTATACCTTCAGTGCTTAACCCTTCATCTGGATCAATAATCTTTTTTACAAATCGAGTTATTGCAAATAAGCCTAATAAAGTAACAGCTATGGCAATTACTCCAGTTTGAAATTTACTAAAATTGTTATCTCCAGATACTGAATTAATAATATCAAAAGCATTTAATCCTTTTAAAATATCAAACAAAGAATCAATCAGTGAAAATATAAAGTGAACTAAACTCCAACCTAATGTTCTTAACAAATCTAATGCTTTTAATAACATTTAACCACCTCCTAGAACAAATCTATGATTAGATTGACTATTGAAATTGCAAGAATAATACCAACAATACCAAACATAGTTTGAATTATTCTTTGTTTTACTCTAGGTTTTTGATCCACATCTACTACTGCATATAAAATAAAACCAATAATTAATGATACACCTGCTGCTGCAATCCCAATTCTTAAAGCCCATGTAGAAAATGTTTGTATAGCCTTGATAATTGAATCAACATTATATCCGCCACCTTCAAGATGTTCTATTTTTAATAAATTAACCAATTTATTCATTCTATCTCCTCCTTAAAAAAATAAATGAAAAAGAACAAAGAAGGTGTGTTAAAATAACTATATGAGTTATTTGCTGACAGGCATTAACTCTTTTTCTTTGTTCTTTTCTCATAATTACATATCTAAATCATCATCTGATTTTTCATTATCAGAATCTTTTTCTTTAGTTGTTGATAAAAAAGTTACTTTTTCAGCTACAATTTGAGTTGATTTTTTCTTTTCACCATCAGCATTTTCATAAATATTAGTTTCAACTTTGCCTTTTACTCCAACTAAATCACCTTTTTTACAGTATTCTGCTGTATTAGAAGCAACTCCACCCCAAAGGACACAATCTACAAAATCTGTTTCATATTCTCCTTCAGCATTCTTGTAGCTTCTTGGAACTGCTAAAGTAACAAAAGCTCTTTCTTTACCTGATTCTGTTTTTTCAACAGTAGGTTCTTGAACTAATCTTCCGACAATAACAACTTGATTCAACATTATTTCACCTCCTTGTCTTTTTGAATTTTAATATTTTATCTTTGTATATCTATAAAACCACCACCTTTCATGTGAAAAAATAAGGCTCATTTGCCTCTTTCATCTGCATCACATAGTCGCACAATTGAATCCTCTATTTTTTCCCATAAAGTATCTAGATAGTCATAACACTTTTGAAAATTTTTAAATTCTTTAGAATCTAAATATTCCTTGAATGAATCCATATCAGATAAAACTAATCCAATATGTTCTTGAAATTCACTCATTGCCTCGACTTCTAACATTTTTAATTCTTCAAGTTTCTTCACAAATCAATCTCCTCCATTTCATAATCATCTAACCAATCAAATTCATCATCAGAGTAAAGATCTTCTGAATAATTTTTAAATTTATTAATATTAGAAATTATTGAACTTTTAAAATAACCATATTTATTTTGAATTTCATTATCATTCTCATCAATAAAATTTCTTTCCTTTACTCTTTTGATAATATAATGTGTTATAGTTAATAAATCTTTATAAGTATTACCTTCATCAATAAGTTTTTCAAACAAATCATCAAATAAAAAAGAACTAGAATCATCTTCATTAATATAATTAAGATTTATTAGCTCTTTAGTTAAAATATTGTGTTCAATTTTTGTTTTATCTATTTTATCTTTTTTATTATTGATATTTATTTGTGTGCAGTTACCGGTGTTCCGATTATCGGTATGCCGATTATTGATATCTGGATAATTTCTTGTTTTTAGCCATTCTGGATAGGGTAAATAATAAACCATATATTTATATTTAAAATATCCTTTTTCATCTCTATACTGCTTTATTTGAACATATTCTGCCTTTTTTAATTCATCTAAAGTTGTTCTAATAGCATATTTACCTTCTTGTGATATTTTCTCAAGTCCACTTATGGAATAATCCCAATCTTTAGACATAGATAACATCATAGAAAGCAAACCTTTAGCTTTAAGTGATAGATTAGAATCTCTTAAATGATAGTTTGACATAACAGTATATCCAGTAATACCAAAAACCTCAAAATCTCTTGTACTATCATTCATATTACATTCCTCCAAAATAAAAAGAGCTATTGCTCTTCATAATCAACTTCTACATAATACTTTATATCTTCATAATCACGATGGCTACCATCAGATGGATGGATTATTTTATCTAATCTAAAATATATCTCTTGAATAATATCAGTGAGAACATCTTTATTAGACCAATAATTATATTCGTGCAATAACATAGCATACGAATATAAATGCATATCATTATTCCAAACTTGTTTAATTAGTCTATTCTCATCAATGTATTCTAATGGTTTTAAATTATAATCATTTTTGGATACATCTAAAGTAGGCTCATGATATGGTACTCCTTCTGAAAGACAAAATAACCAATCAATAAGCTCATTTACTTCTTTACTTGTACTATCAAATTCTTGCATAAGATAAGACATTCTATTAATAAATATAATTCTTTTTTTATTTGTTTTATCTACTTTTCCTTTAGAATAATCAAAATACCTTTCCATAATCCACCTCTTACATTTAATTATATCAGTCATATTGTATAAAGTTAACTTTGTGAAAAATATTACCGTTTTATAATATCTTCAATTTTTAGTGGTGATTCACTCGTTATCTTCAACTCGTATGTTTCTTCTAATATTTTCTTTACTAATTCAAAATCACAGTCAGCATTTGTAAATTGTGATAAATCATCTATAGCTGTACTTACTTGATTAGAAAATGATTGTTGCCACATTGCATTGCCTCTAAAATATACTGCTATATGAAAAGCAATATATTGATTAAAAAAATTATCTTTAACATAATTAGTTACCATTTCTTCACAAGGAGCAACAGCTCTGAAAAACTCCTCATCTGATACTTCATCCATATCCGTTCTAATCATATTGCACCTCCATGATTTTAATTATAAATAATATTATTTTAAAAGGAAAAGGTGCTACAAACTTTAAGACTCTAATTCACAAATTATCACTATTTGCTTTTTAGTATTGTGCCTGCAAGTAAT
Organism: uncultured Bacillota bacterium; assembly: GCA_947650795.1. GTDB lineage: Bacteria > Bacillota_I > Bacilli_A > RF39 > UBA660 > MGBC139354. The sequence continues at coordinate 54,949 of CANSWR010000001.1, forward strand.
TAATGTAAGTGTGCTTTTGTTTTTATCTCTAATTATTTCTGCTTTACCAGTTTTCTCTATATCATAGATATCAGTTACTTTATATGAATATACTTTATTATTATAATTAATATAAACCATATCTTCTAAAGTTAACTTATCTAGGTTTCTAAAATAAGATATTCTTGCACTACCAGAATGTCCAGCCAAAATGACATTTCCATTTTTTTGATCAGGCATCGAAGATCCTTTTACGATTTCTACATTGTAATTAACATTGTTTAAATAACTATTTGGATTTACTAGACCTCTTTCTAAATTAATTTTAGGGATTTTAAGTACAGCAATATATTCTATTTTTGTTTGCTCTTTCACTTCTTCTTTTTCTTGAGTATCTTCAGTAAATTCCTCAATATTTATCACTGTTTCATTTTTGTAAAAATCATTTAAAGCATTATCCTCTATATCTTTAATGTTTTTATTAGATAAATAATCGTAACTAATTAAAGAAACTCCTATTAAAAATAGGAAAGAGCCGATTACTATAAACCAGCTCTTATTTTTTGTTTTTCTTTTTTCCATATACGATAATACCTGTTCCTAAAACAATCAAACCAATTCCACTAATTAAAAGTTTTTTATAATCAGATGCATCAGTATTTGGTACTTCTACAATTTGATGGTCTTTCATAACAGATTTAACTATTTCTCCATCTTCTTTAATTTCAAAATACATTTTTTCTGGATTTATTTCATATCCCTTTGGTGCTTCCTTTTCTAAAATATAATATTTACCATACTTTAGTTCTTTAATAATAATCTTTCCGTTTTCATCAGTTCTTCCACTAAATACAAGTTCATCATTTTCATTATAGATTTCTATTAGTGTATTTGGTAAAGGATTATCATTTGAAAAATCTAATTTTGAAAATTCTAATGTTCCAGTAATGTCCTCATCTTTCATAGTTGATTTAACTATTTCACCATTTTCTTTAATTTCAAAGTACATTTTTTCTTCATTAATTTTATATCCCTCTGGTGCTTCCTTTTCTAAAATATAATATTTTCCTACAGGTAATTCATCAATAACTATTTTTCCTTCTTTATCTGTTCTACCAAAGAATATTAGCTCATCAGCTTCAGTATAAATCTCAATTAGAGTGTTAGGTAAAGCCTTTGATTCTGATAAATCAATTTTAGTAAATTCTAATTTACCTTTCTTTAAATAATTAATTTTACTTAATGTTTCATATACTATTGGAGTTCTATTATCTTTTTCAGTTAATTTAAACTCATGTCTAGTTGTATCTAATACATAATTATCTTTAGTTTTAACTTCAATCATATAGTAAGATCCTAAAGGTAATTTTTTACTTATAGCATAACCATCTTTATTTGTAGTAATAGTATCTACTAATTGATCTTTTTTATAATATAAGGTATTGCCATCAGATGATAATATATCTTCTTTAGCATAGATATTAAATGTTACTTTATCTAAAGGAATAAATTCATATTCAATTGTATTATCTACAATAACTACCTTCTCACCTTTTTTATTAACTTCAATTTGTCCTTTTATTGGAGTATCTTTAAATGTTACCTCAACAATTGCTCCATAAGTAGTATAAGTATAATGAGTATCATTGCCTAAAGTAAATTCTACTCCATCAGCATTTATTAGATATCCTTTTGGTGATGTAATTTCTACAATTTTATAATGTCCTGCTTCTAATTTTAAGAAAGTCATAGATTTACCTGTTTCATCAGTTACAAATTTATCATATACTTTTCCACCTACATATTGAGATACATATTGATTAGTATCTGTATTTAATATTCTAAATGTGGTATTAGGTAATGCAATAGATTTACCTGTCTCAGCATCTATCTTTTTTATTTGAACATAAGCAGATAATTTATTATTAAGAATATTATAATAATGCTCTTTTGGACTATCATAATTTACTGTTATATAGAAATCGTGAATTTTTTCAAATCCAGCAGTTGTATTTACTTGATGAAATTTCCAAGTACCATACACTAAATCAAAAGAAGCATAGCCACTTTTATCAGTAGTAACAGTTTTTAATACTCTCCCATCTGGATAAGATATTTCAAATTTGATTCCTTGTTCAGCATTTAAGAAAGTAGTATTTCCATCTACATACTCATATTGTTTTAAGATGCTTATATGATTTTCAACTACATCTTCAGTAACATTCTTTGAAACTTCTGCTCTACCTTTAATATCAAAATTATATTTAGTTGTATCTAAATAATAACCTTCTGATGGACTTATCTCTTGTAAGTAATAAGATCCATAACTCAATACATTGTCACTTTTAGCATAGCCATTTTCATCAGTAGTAATTCTAGTTACTTCAGTACCATCAGTTCTATATACACCATATACAGCTCCCTTTAAAGTTGCTTGTCCTTGTGCTTTTTCAGTAATACTATCTGCTTTTACCATATCTACACTTCCTAAATAAGCCTTTACTTTAAAACTTGCTACAACTGGATCCACAGTACCTGGTACAATCATATTTTGAATTTCATTTCCAGAATAAATTTTATATTCACTATCGTATGGCATTATTTTAGTAAGTCTAACATTTATATCACCATTTACTGTTGGAGTAATATTTAATTTATTACCTTCTACAGAATAATTTGCTCCTGTAACTGAAACATTATAATTACTTAATACATTATTTGTATCAGTAAGAGTAAATGTTTCTCCAACTTGATATGTATAATTTCCACCATTAAATGATGGCTTAACATAATGATTAGCAATTAATCTTTCTATCTCACTTTCTTCATTAGAAACATCAAATCTAGTTCCAGCTCCCCATCTTTCTGTAGAAAAATCTGTATGACCATTATGTCCTACAATTGTACTCCATAAAAGGCCTTGTGTAGCTGCTCTATATTTTAATGTATTATGTCCTGGATATGTATAACCATAATATGCTAGTAAAAGAACCCTTTCTTTAATATCATTAGGTAGCCCTGTAGCTTCATAACTTGTTTGAGGATAAGTTGTACCTTCAGGAACATTTGGCTCAATACAGTATGCTACTTTTCCATCCATAGTATACAATTGCCAGTACCATGAAGCATTATTACCAACATCATTAAATCTATTATAATAATATCCAGATTTTTCTTTTACTAAAGTTGCAGCATGTACATTAGTTGTAGTAAATCCACAAGCTAACAATAATGCCACAGCAAATAAAATTCTCTTAATGTTTTTTTGCATTTTTTCCTCCTATATTAATTCATAAAAAAAACACCATTTAAGGTGCTAAAAAACTATTTATATTTTTTTAAATCAATTTGTGTTTTATATCTATTGCAATTATCTGAATTACAAAAAATATTTAAATAATACCCTAGAACCTTTCCAGTTGTTGAAGTTACTTCATAGCATCTATAGTAATTGATATCTACTGTATTTAAAAATGCTATTTCTTCTCCAGCTGATAAGCACTTATCTTGGGATGATGTATCTATATTCCCATTATGAATTGAATAAAAGAAACTATTAGTATCTACTATATCATCTCTTACTTCTTCAACCACAATTTTAGGTTGTTCTGTTATTTTAATTTCCTGGTTACTTGTTTTCTTATCTTCAACTACTTTGGGAACTTCTATGACATTAGTGTTACTAACATTATCATTCTCCATATTGTTTTTATTAGGAACATTATCATTAGAATCATTATTCTGAATAATGACATGATCACCCTTAGTATCTTCAATAATATTTTCTTTATTAAGCTCATTTGATTCAACTTCTTTCTTTTCTTCTTTTTCTTTACCAATATCTACGATCTCAATATTATCCTTCTCTGATTCTATTGAACCTGATTTAAAATAATGGGTTGTAAATAGAAAAGATATTATAAAGAATATTCCGAAAGTAAAAAACAGTTTTTTCATACATTTCACCTCATAAAACATTATATATTGAAGTTATAAGTAATTCTAAGGTGCTACATATCTAAATCATAGGCATCACCCCTTTCAAGTTTTTTATCTTTAGAATAATTAATTAAAGCATTTATAATGTACTGTTCTATATACCTTTTATCCTTTTTTAACAATTCAGAAGGAAGTACATCTTCTATTCTTTTCTTATTAAATGAAATTTGTTCTTTTTGATTTCCTTTTTCTTCACTTAATATTTCATCTAAAACTTCTTCACTTAATTTATTTTGTTCTTCTAACTTTCTAATTTCAATAGCTTGGGCATGAGAAGGAGTTGCTTGATTGTAATCAATAGCATCTGCTACTAACTGTTGATTAGTTGTTGATAAAAAAGATAATTCTACAGCTGGTTTTATTCCTATTGTTAATGGTTCATTTCTATTAAGAACAGTTTTATCTACATACTCTAATAACTCTGGAATCAAATAAGTAAGTCTAATATATCTTTTTATATTCGTAGCACTTTCTCCAAATTCTAAGCCTATTTTTCCCACAGTATTTAACTTTAGCTCCTGAGGGTCCAAAGTATCAATTTTTTTACCTTGATGTTTCATTGCCTCTAATTTCATCTTGTAAGCAAATGCTTTTTCACTTGGTAAAACTAATTCTCTTTGCAAATTAGAATCTACCATTTCAATAATAGCTTGATCATTAGTCAACTCCTTAACTACAGCAGGTATTGTTTTCTCATTATTTTGCTTCATAGCTAACAATCGTCTATGCCCAGAAATCATTTCATATCTACCATCTTCTTTTTTTCTTAAAACTACTGGATTTAATAATCCATTATTTTTAATACTTTGCCTTAATTCAAAAAAACTTAAATCCTCATTTACTTTAAATGGATGATTTTTAAAACTATCTATTAAAGATATATCTATATCTTTTATTTGATTTTGACCCTTTTCCATAAGTTTCTCCTTCCTATTTTTGTCCACAAAAAAACACCAATTAAGGTGCTAACATTTTTTATTTTGTTCCAATTTGTCTTTTTATAGCATTATATCTATTGTGCCACCATGTTGCATTATCATTTGCCTCATCTATTTCTGCTTGTAAATTTAAAATATAATCTAAAAATTCATAGCATTCACTATGCTCTAAATAAAAATCACAATCTTCCTTAACACTTCTTTTTAATTCTTCTAAAATCTCTAATTGCCTCTTTGCATATAAGTCAATTTCATCAATATCAGATTCTGTTGTTCTTTCATTCTCATACAATTCATAATAATTAAATTTACATTTTTTCCAAATACTTTCAATTTCATATTCTATTTCATCTAAATCCATACATTCTATTGCATATATTTTAGTTTTAACCCAAAATTTATCTTTTTGTGTTACTAAAATAAATTCATAATTATAACTATCATTTAATTCATATTCATATACATCAATATAATATTTGACTCCATTATTATCTTTGATTTTCTTTTGAAAAAATCTATTTGCATATTGTTCTGTTTTTGGAACATCTGATTCCTTATATCCCGCATTTATCAATACTTTATCTGTCATAAAGATCTTCCTCCTAAATTATTTATTGTTTTCATAAACAATGTCTGAAAATTCAAAAATTCTTTTACAACTATGACAAGCTATTGCAGTTATATCACATCCAATTATTGATTCTCCATTTCCTTTTACTAGGGATATACTAAGTGACTTACAAATTGGACATTTTATACTATTTTGAGATAGCACATCACTTTGCTTTAAATTACTTTTTATGATTTCAAAGTCTTCCATTGTAATTTTAGCTAATTTTCTTATATAAGATAATTCAATATAATCATTAGGATTTCCAGTTCTTTTCATATATTCAGTTCCACCATCTACAGCTACCGATTTACAACTACAATATTTTAAATCATTAACATCAGTGGATTCTATAATATCCCCACATTTTTTACATTTAATTTTATTAGGTTTAATTTTATATACCATTTCCTGCATAATTTCTCTCCCCACATTCATTATACATAATTTATAAATTACTTTAAAAAGGTGCAAAATAAAAACTAGCTACATTAAATATAACTAGTATATCCTAATATTGGTCAAAACTATACATAAGGAAACCTTTCACCTCCTGCATTTATATGATTACTTATAACAATAACATCTTTTCCAGTTCCATATGCGTCTGTAATTCTTTTAGATCTAACTGTACTATCTAAAGTTTCATCCCCAGTTCTAGTCATTTTAACAGGAACTCCAAGTTCTCTCAACCTATCATACATATATTTACTGATTAATAAAGTCAAATCTTTTTCTATAATTCCATTTCCACTTGCACCAGGATCACTTCCACCATGCCCAGCATCTATAACAACTCCTGTTAAAGCTCTAAAATCATCATACATAGTATCATCACCTATGATAATGTATGATTTATAGAAAAATAAGTTACTAAAAAACAATACGCAAAATCTCCAAAAACGAAAATTCATACATATTGCAAAAAATCCTTAATACTTTATATTTTCCTGCTCCAACTTCACACCCTTTTTTAGCATGTAATCAAAAACTTCCTTATACTCACACAAATTTCCGATATTTCTTAATTTACTTATTCTCTCCTTTTCCTTGTCTGTCAAAGTCACAGTAAAATCACTATATTCCTCCAAAGTTAAAACATCCATATTCCTTCCCTTAAAAGGAATATCTGTATCTTCGATTAAATGATTTAAAATATAAAAACCACCTGCATCTATATCCCCTGAATGATAAAAAGAAATATTTTTATCAAATTCATACATCTTACACAACAATTTTTTTCTTATTCTATTATGAAATCCTCCCAAATAAATCACACATCTATCAGTTTCTGGATAATCATAAAAAGAAGTTAAATTCTCTACAGTTATTACTTCTTTACAATCAAGTCCATTTACTTCAACCATCTCAATTTGATTTCCAGATAATAATAATTCACTACCAAGTAACTTTAAATCTATAAATTGATTATTAATTTTAAACTTACCTACACCTTTTAAAATCACAAAAGAAGGATTCTTATAAATATTAAAATTCTCTAATATATTTTCTTCACTATCTAATTCAAAACCACCAAATAATTTTATAATACTAATTATTTTACTTTCCATTTTCTCTAATCTTTTAGAATCATTCAAATACATAGCACTAAACCTACGTAGACTTATATCTTCTTTCTGATTCACTATTTTATATAAAATAAATAAAAGTTCTTCTAGCTCACTAAAAGTTTTAAAATATTTATCTGTTGACTTACTATTTGATATTCTTTCCTCAATAAATATTACAAAATTTTTTACAATATTACCTTTATCCTTATACCTTTTCAACAAATCCATTATTTCTTTTTTTCTATCAGACAAAGTTCTTTTCCCTAAATAAAGATAAGCATTATCAACAGCACTTAAATTCAAATAAACTTTTCTTATTCTTTCATCCAAATTATAGTCTACTGTTATTAACCCTAAATCTTTCAATTTATTAACTGAACTTTCTATATCTGCCTCATATAAATAACTAGAATCACTCACATAATCAGGCATATTTTTTTCATCAAAAACCATTCCAATTTTAATATTATTAGTAGAACAATCTTTAGATAATTTACTATTTTGGTATTTTTTTATCAATTTTTCAATTATTTTTTCTTCATATGATTTAGACATCTTTAATTTCCTCATCTTCATATCTTATATTTTTTACATATGCACTTTCCTCAGTATTAATTACTACCAAAGTAGTATCCACATATGGAGCAATAATATGTACTTTCTCAGACGGAACTGCAATCAAAAACTGAATATTTAAACTCTTATAAAAATCCATCATTGCCTCTATTCTAAACTCATCCATATTATTGAATGCTTCATCAAACATAACAATACAACCAGTTGAACTTTTTCGCCTTGTATTTACCAACAACTGTTCAAATGCAGAACTAATAATTACATAAAATGGGGTTTGAATTTCTCCTCCACTTTTTTCTTTTGAAACACTAGAAAAATAATAAACATAACCTTCATCATTAGTTATTTTTATATCATAAGACATATAATTTCTATAATCAGTATACATATCCAAAAGTTTCTTCGTTTTATCCTCTGTATTATTAATAGTTAATTTATTAAATAATTCATTTAAAATATTTTTATCTTCAATACTTAAATCCTCATCAAACAAAGTCTCTTTTTCATAATTAGCTCCACTTGTTATAATTCTATAATAATCTGCCATTTCAATATTTTTACATTTATCAAAAACAAATTCATAACTTTCTTTACCAAATTTTTTAGGTTTTAACACTTTATTTAACTCTTTTATTTCCCTCTGAGCAGATTCTATTTGTTCTCTCAATTTACAAATAAAGTCTTCTTTAAAAGATAATTGACAAGATTCTTTAAACTCTGCACTTAGATCTTTCTTATCTACTATACCTCTTTCTCTTTTAAAATATAATTCTTTCATATATAATGAAACATTGTTAAATACAGGTATTTGATCAAAATGATAACTCTCATTATATGAATTTAATTGCATTTCTATAGTAGCCTCTAACTTTTGTAACTCTTTACTAATTTCATTTTCTTCATCCAATAATTTTTTTTCATACTTTTGAAGATTAATAGTTTTAGATTTATTTTGAAATTCTCTTTCCCAATCAGAATTAATATCAATTACCTTTAAAGAATTAAGTTTACCTTCTTTCTCGATTATTTGAAAGTCGTATATTTTATTAGAATTCTTTAACTCTGCAACTTCATCTATTAAATCTCTAACTTCATTTAATAAACTATTATTTTTTCTATTAAATTCCTCTATTCTCTCTGGAAAATTATTTAAAATTCCTTCAATTTTTAACGAACCTTTTTCATTTTCTGTAAGAACATATTTTTCCTTTAAATTCTTAAATTCTCTTAAACTATCTAACCCAAACCTTAATTCTTCTAACTTAGAATTACGTAGTAAATCTGATTTAATATCTAATTCATTATAGTCTTTTACTAATATAGTATATTCATTATTTATTTTATTATATTCCTCTTTAGTATTCTTTAACTGTCTTTCTAATGCAATTTGTCCTATATAATAATCACTATATACTTTCGGATTAATTTGCCTTGCTACATGATTACGATAAGTCATACAAGTCTTTGTAATGGAATTATTATAATTCTTCAAATCTTCTAATTCTTCACAACAAACTACTTTATTTAAAAGTGAAAGAGCATACCTTTTAGCATAAATATTATTTGATTTTACTTTACTAGCTAATGTATTTTCTTTAGGATCTATTTCAACTAGCTTGTTTGTATTAACCAAACCTACTCCATGAATATTACCACTCTTTTTAAGAGTATCATAAATATGCAAAACTTTATCAAAATAAATTGGTTCTATAATTAAATCAAATCGTTGAGTATTCAAATAACCCTCAACAGCATCTCTCCAATCTTCATCAGTAATATCTAAATACTCACATAAAGGTCTAACCTCTATAGTTTTTCCAGCTAAATTTGTTAAACTATCCTTTATCTCTTTTTGTAATGTTAATAAAGAATCACTATAAAGAAACCTATTTTGCTTCAATAATTCTAATCTTTCATTTACACTTTCTAATTCTTTTTTCTTACACTTTTTATCATATTCAAGCTTAAATTTAAGATTTTCACAAATATCTTTTTCATTCCTGTAATCATTTATAGTTTCTAAAAGCACACTTTCATACTTATCTATATCTTTTAACCCTGATTCTTTTTTTAATTTTTCAATCCAAGAAAAAGCATTTAATTTTTTTAGCTCAACTTCAAAAATTTTAGAATAATTATCTATTGTAGGAATTAACTCTTCCTGTCTCCTTTTAATATCATTTAGTTTGTTATCCAAATCTATAAAAATTTTATATTCTTCATTACTTTCTAACTTTTTTGTATAATCTCCAATATTTTTTTTGTTATCCTCTATTTCTGTTTCTTTTTTAATACGAAGTGCTGTTTTTAATTTTATGTTATTATTATTTTTTTCTATTGTTTTCTTCATCTCATCAATAGAAAACTTCAAATTTTCTCTTTGAATAACTTTTTGTAAATATTGATTCTTTTTAATATCTTTTTCTTTATCTTTATACTGATTGTAATTATTTTCTATTTCTTCTAAATTTTTTATTTTTTCTTCTTCTAATTCAATTTCTTTTTCTAATATACTAAAATTAGAAATATTTCTTTGTAAAGCGTCTAAACAAATAGTCTTTTCTGATAAAAGAAATTCAGTAACAAACTGATTAATATCTTTAATAGGTTTAAAAGCTAAAGATTTTGGCAGTAAATCAAAATACTTTCCTTTACTAGATAATCCTAAAAAAGCAGATATACAATTTTCAAATTCTTTTGAATTATTATATGTTTCAATATTAGATGTTTTAATAAACTGATTTAATGTTTTTAAAAGATTTTGATCAAGTATAAATAATTCATCTGATATTGAAGTGTTGTTAAGTCTAAAAAACATCTTAGCTGGTCTATTCATAGAAGCATTAAACTCAATAACTGACCCAAGTAAGTCAAAAACATTAGTTTCTTCATCAAAAAACTCTAAAACTATATAACTTGTAATATCTCCTTCTCTTAAAAATTCCTTATTTTCATACCCTACTTTACCTCTAATATATGTTTCTAAAGTTCTTTTATTCGTTTCATCTGCAGCTTGATTAAATTTTGCTTTCCCAGCTGTTAATACAAATTGAATAGCATCTAAAATAGTAGATTTACCACTCCCATTCTCACCTGTAAATAAGCAATTATTCTTTAATGTAATGGTTTCATTCCAAAAATTATGCCAATTAATTAATTTGATCTTCTGTAATTTCTTCATTTTCTTCTTTTGATTCATCATTTTCTTCACTACCTTTATAACTTTCTATTTTACTAATAATTTCATTTACATTATTTATTCCAACTGCATACTGTATTGTAGGATATATAATTATTGAAAAATCATCTTTTTGATAATCATCTCCTTTAAAATCGACTAAATTATATCTCTTAAGAATTTTTAACCCATCTCTTAACTCATTAATTTTTAATCTTTCATTATTAGAATTCAATAACTGTTCATACTTTTCTTGTAACTCTAATATATTTATACGGATCTGATTATCTAATGAAATTTCTGGCAATTTTTGATTATATAGAAGTCTAATAATTAATAAAATTAAACTAGTTACCTTATTAAGAGATAATTTTGAAGTATAAATCGAATCTAACACAAAAGTTTTATGGACTTGATAATGCGTTAATTCTCTACCACCAAGATAAAAATAATTATAGAAACAATCAAAATTATTACAAATAAAATAATAAATATTTCTATCTTCCTCTTTATAAAAAGTTAAATAATTAATATTAATTAATCTATTAACAATTTCTTGAAATTTTATAATATCTTTTTCACTTAATTTCATAAATTCCTTATTAAATACTTCCAAAACTTCTTTCATAATATTTACTTCCTTTCTATAATAAAGTTAGAAATACAAGCACCATCAACAAATATTTCATCATCTAACCACTTTATTTTATAATTATTATTTTTACTCTCAGAATACACAAATAAAAGAATTAATTTAATCAAATCATTATTATTCCTTATATTAAAATTGTTAATAGTTACCTGCCCATTTTCTTTTAATAAATCATTTATAAATTTTTTAATTTCTTTTAAAGAATATTGCTTAGATTTTTTTAAACTATTCATTAAATAACTGTCATCAAATGTTTGATTATGATTTCTCACTTTAACCATTGAAGCCTTAACTTTAATATTTTTTCTAGGTGTAAAAAGTGACATTTTTGTAATATTTCTACTATTAGAAAATAAAAAATTAATATCTTCTTCTTTTAAATAATTATAATTTTTTAATATAAATAATAATTGTCCTTCCATATCAGAATTATTATTCATTAAAATTCTTATTTTTTCTATAGCAACATTTATATATTTAGAATTTTTTCTGTCAATTTCATCCATTATAAATATTATCCTGTCAAATACACTTTCTAAATGACACATAATCTCTTCAAATTTTTGTGATGCTTTTGGTAAATCTACATTTTCCTCGTCCATTATTTGATTAATTACAAGTTTCGACTGATATTCATCATAATGAATCTTTTCACAATTATTTATAAATTTAGTCTTATATTTTATTGGATTATCATGTGTTTTCATATAAAAATACGCATTATCTATTACCTTTAATTTATAATCATTAAGTAACTGATCTAAAATGGCACTTAATTGTTCTTCATCACTTTTTTGATCAAAGTTTGTAACATTATTGATATATTTTTTAATATTTGAATTTAAACTTCTTAGTTTTCTTATCAAATCTTCAGCCTGATTAATACTATCTTTTAATACAAAATACATTCTTTTAGGATCAATAAACTTAATATTTTGATATATTCGGTAAACATAGCTACTTAATTCTATTTCATGTTCAGTCTCAAAATTAACAAATGTATTTAAAAAAGCAATAGCATAATCTTCAAAATTTACATTTAATTCTCCATCTACACCATATTCTGTATCAATCCATCCATAACCTTTAAGTTTTCTAAAAACCCAATTCGCCTTATCTCTGGAATTATTTAAACTAGCATCTTCTTGAATAAGCTCATCATCAAAATTAGTGTTAAAGTATTCTTCAATAATTTTAATAAAATTATCCTTAGAGAATGTATAACTGTTTTCTTGTTCACATTGAAAATATAACAAATATAAAATATTTGCAAAAGTAACTCTTGAAGATGAATTAAATAATTGAAAAAAATTATAAGGTAAAATTTCAAATAACTTAGTATCCATATTACTCCTTTTTTAAAACGTATTATAACATAATAATTTAATTTTTCCATATTTTTTGCCAAATATTACCACAAAACACAAATTTTTAATAATAAATTTACTTTTAACTTAATAAAATATTATTATGTTAAGCAAAAATCCAACATATTTCGCAAAATCATGTTATAATTTTAATATATTAAAAAGGAAGTGACTACATGAGTCTAATATGGATAATAGTATTTATAATTCTCACAACTATAGAATTAATGACAATAAATTTAGTTTCTATATGGTTTATAATTGGGACAATTGCGAGTTTTATAACTAGTTTATTTACTGACAATATCACTGTGCAAATTGGAATATTTATAATTGTAAGTTTTATAAGCTTACTATGTACAAAAAATATTGTAAAAAAAATTAAAACAAAAAAAATAACACCTACAAACTTTGACAGAATAATTGGATTAATAGGAATAGTAACAAAAGAAATATCCAATGACAATTTTGGAGAAGTAAAAGTTGATGGGAAATATTGGACAGCAATAGCAAAAGAAGAAATAAAAATTAATAGTAAAGTAGAAATACTTTCTATAGAAGGAGTAAAACTATCCGTAAAAAAAATTAAGGAAGGTGATATAAAATGATATGGATATTTTTAGGTATAATACTATTTATAATTATTATAGGAGTTAAAATCATACCACAATCAAAAGCAAAGGTAATTGAACGACTAGGTTCTTACCACACAACACTAGGAACAGGACTACACTATGTGATTCCATTTATAGATAGAGTAGCACAAGATATAAGCTTAAAAGAAAAAGTAAAAGACTTTGTTCCACAGCCAGTTATAACGAAAGACAATGTTACAATGCAAATTGATACAGTAGTTTATTTTCAAATAACTGACCCCAAATTATATACATATGGAGTAGAAAATCCAATTAATGCTATTGAAAATTTAACAGCTACTACTCTTCGAAATATTATAGGAGAATTAGAACTTGACCAAACACTCACAAGTCGTGACATAATTAACACAAAAATGAGAGCAATATTAGATGAAGCTACTGACCCTTGGGGTATAAAAGTTAATCGAGTAGAAGTTAAAAACATTATTCCACCTAGAGACATACAAGAAGCTATGGAAAAACAAATGAGAGCAGAACGTGAAAGACGTGAAAAAATACTTCAAGCTGAAGGAGAGAAAAAAGCAGCAGTATTAATAGCCGAAGGAGAAAAAGAAAGCGCAATATTAAGAGCCGATGCTAAACGTGAAACTCATATACGTGAAGCAGAAGGAGAAGCTCAAGCAATTATAAAAATACAAGAAGCAAAAGCAAAAGGTATAACACTCTTAAAAGAAGCAGGAGCTGACGAATCAGTACTAAAACTTAAAAGTTTTGAAGCTATGGTTGAAGTAGCAAATGGAAATTCCACTAAAATTATAGTACCTAGTGACTTACAAAATTTAGTAACTGCAGGAACAATTTTATCAGAAACCATTAATAAAGAAAAAAATAAATAATTAAACACTCGAAAATTTCACAAAAGATTAACTAGTACATAAAATTGTAAAAAAGTAGGATAACGTTATTAGCTATCCTACTTTTAAATTATATAAAACATTATAGTTCAAATTGAGAATTATAAAGCTCAGCATAAAACCCTTTCTTTTCCATCAATTCATCATGACTTCCAGTTTCGACTATATTACCATCTTTCATAACTAAAATTAAATCAGCATTTTTAATCGTTGAAAGTCTATGTGCTATTATAAATGATGTTCTTCCTTCCATTAGCTTGTCCATAGCATGTTGCACCAATTCTTCCGTTCTAGTGTCTACATTACTAGTAGCTTCATCTAAAATTAAGAAAGGAGCATCTTCAATCATACCACGGGCAATCGTAAGAAGTTGTCTTTGCCCAGCAGAAACAGAATCACTTTGACTAATATCAGTATCAAATCCTTGTGGTAAAGTTTTAATAAAATGAGTTAATCCAACTGTATCACAAACTTCTTTTATCTTTTCTTCAGTGACATTTACCCTATTATAAATAATATTCTCTCTAACAGTACCATTAAATAACCATGTATCTTGTAACACCATTGTAAATAAATTATGGATATTTTCTCTAGATAATTCTTTAGTAGAAACTCCGTCAATTTTAATATCTCCAGAATTTATTTCATAAAACTTCATAAGAAGATTTACCATAGTGGTCTTACCAGCACCAGTGGGTCCTACAATAGCTATTTTTTGTCCCTGCGTTGCCTTAGCGCTAAAATCATTTATAATAATTCTTGATTCATCATAACTAAATCTTACATGATCAAATTCTATATTACCCTTAACTTTATTTTTATCTAAAACTTTGACAACATTTTCTTCTGTATCCATTTCCTGTTCATCCAAAAATTCGAAAACTCGTTCACTAGCTGCTGCTGTACTCTGCATACTATTCATTGCCTGAGCTATTTCTGCAAGAGGTGAAGTAAATAATCTTACATATGTAATGAATGCAACTATAACTCCAAAAGTAATACTACCATTAACTGTTAAAAGTGCTCCTACAACACATACTGCTACATATCCAAAATTACCAATAAACATCATCATAGGCTGCATAATACCAGCTAAAAATTGACTTTTTCTATTAGCGTCAAATACCTTTTTATTTATTTCATCAAATTTGCTATTTGCTTCTTCTTTACCATTATAAGCTTTTACGACTAAAAGGCCTGAGTAAACTTCTTCAATATGAGAATTAAGCCTTCCCAATTCTTCTTGTCTTGCTCTAAAATATTTTTGAGATTTACTTAAAATCATAAACATAAATACAAAGCCAATTAAACTTGCTACGATTGCAGTAATTGCCATTAAATAATTAGTAATAAACATCATTAAGACAGTTCCAACAAGCAAAGTCGTAGCGCTCACTAAACTTGCTAATGATTGATTCATACTCTGAGCAATTGTATCAACATCATTAGTAACCCTTGATAACACATCTCCTGTTTGATTTTTATCAAAATAAGAAAGAGGTAATTTATTTATTTTTACTGAAATTCTATTTCTCAACTTTCTAGCAAAATTATTAGAAACAACTGTCATTATTATACCTTCAAAAAAATTAAGAAGAGCACTAGTCAAATATAATAATCCTAAAAATATAGAAATCTTTTTAACCTTATCTAAATCCATAAAAGGTTTTACTATATTTCTTATAGACTTAGGACACTCATCAATCTTTTTATAAACTTGACTAACATCATGATTTTCAAGAGTACTAAAAATTCGAATAAACTTTACTTGATCTTGAGTACTAATTTCTTCATTCTCTATACTAAATTTAGGTAAAATAATATTTAAAGTATTTTCAGAAAGATCCATTAAATTTTTTATAAATTCTTCACTTTTATTTGTATCTACACTTAACATCGTATTTAAAAATTCTTGCTTCTCTAATTCATCTAATTTATAACTATTTAATACTGCATTTACATCTATATTAGCTAATTTTCTATTAATAGTATTAGAAATACTTTCAAACTTTTCTTGATTAACTACCAATCCACTTGAAATTGTATCAGTTAATTTTGAAAGTTTATTAGGCGCAACTATTGATAAAACACTACCACTAACTGCAAAAACTAAAGCAATTACAATTAAAATTCTAAAACTTCTAAGTTCACTAAAAAGTCTTTTAATAGATTGACCAAAATTTTTAGATTTATCCGTTCCTCCTCGTCTATTCATTATTTAATTCCTCCTCTGAAAGTTGTGATAAAGCTATTTGTTTATAAACATCACAATTCTTTAAAAGTTCTTTATGTGTGCCTATTCCCACACATTTACCACTATCTAACACCATAATTTTATCTGCATTCATAATAGTTCCTATTCTCTGTGCTACAATTAAACTTGTAGCATTTTTAGTATATTTTTTTAATTCTTTGCGTAGAATAGCATCCGTTTTATAATCAAGTGCAGAAAAACTATCATCAAAAATATAAATTTCAGGATCTCTAGCTATTGCTCTAGCAATGGAAAGTCTTTGCTTTTGACCTCCAGAAACATTTGTACCTCCCTGAGCAATATGAGCATTATACGTACCGTCCATTTTTTCAACAAATTCTTGACCTTGTGCGACCTTAATAGCTTCTTTTATAATCTTATCACTTTTTTCTCCTTTACCATTATCTCCATACGCTACATTAGACTTAACAGTACCATCAAACATAACAGCTTTCTGAGGAACATATCCTATTTTATTATGAAGAATATCTTGTTTATAATCTTTAACATTAATTCCATCAATCAAGACTTCTCCTTCTGTTACATCATAAAATCTAGGTATCAAATTTATAAGAGTACTCTTTCCACTTCCAGTACTTCCAATAAAAGCTATAGTTTCTCCTCTATTAGCTTTAAATGAAATATTTTTAAGTAAACATTCTTCTGCATCTGGATATTTAAAACTAACATCCTTAAATTCTACAGTTCCAACTAAATCAGTTTCTACATTCTGAATGTCTCCGTCTTTTATACTAATCTCACTTTCAATAACTTCATTTATACGTTCTGCTGACACCTGCGCTCTAGGAATCATCATAAATATCATAGCAAGCATTAAAAATGACATAATAACCTGCATAGCATAAGAACTAAAAACTACCATATCTCCAAATAAAACTAATTTATCTGACATAGTCGCGACATCAATAATATGAGCTCCTATAAAATATATAGCTAAAGTTAAAAAATACATAATCAAATACATTACAGGTGACATAACGCTAAAAGCTTTCTGATTAAATAACTGCATATTAGTTAATTCATCATTACATTTACCAAACTTATTCTCTTGATACTTTTCTGCATTAAATGCACGCACTACTCTAATTCCTGTAACATTCTCTCTAGTAATATTATTTATTTTATCTATCAATTTTTGAACTTTTTTAAACCTTGGAAGAACCAAAATCATTAAAGTTATAATAGTGCTTAAAAGTATTAAAACTGCTACTGCAACAACTGCACTCCACTGCCAATTCTTATTAAGAATTTTAGTAATCGCCCAAACAGCAGTTATAGGTGCTTTAATAATTAACTGTAACCCCATAGAAATAAGCATTTGTATTTGAGTAATATCATTAGTAGTTCTAGTAATTAAACTACTAGTAGAAAATTGTTTTACTTCATGAATTCCTAAATCTCCTACTTTGCTAAATAATTTTTTTCTAACTTTCATAGAAAAACTTGCAGAAATATTAGAAGCAGTGAAGCCAACTATAATAGCAGAAATAAGACTCCCTAAAGCACACAAAAGCATATACCCACCATTTAAAAGTATTTCTTTCATACTACTTCCTTCTGTTTGTACTAAAACAGTAATCTTAGACATATAATCTGGCAGTCTCAAATCAAGCCAAACTTGACCGACTATTAATAAAATTGCAAATATTATAAAAAATATATCTTTTCTATTAAAATTTCTAAATAATTTAAACATTATATATTCCCTCCTAAACTTCTATTAAATTGTAAGTAACATCTTAAAGACTATCAAATTTATTTAAACTAATTTTCTTATAAAAAAATCAATTTATTACAACAAAAAATAATTAGTTACCTAACAAATATACAAGATTATATAACCTCGTTTCAACAAAGTCAATAACTATTATATTACATTTTCATTACAATATCACAAATTTAACAAAATTTTCACAAAGTAAAAAAACGTAAAAATAATATTACTAAAATGTAAAATTTTACGCTTTTATTTTTTCTAAAAATTATTTAAAGAGTTTGAATATATTACAATCGTATAAAGTTAGTAGAGGGGAAGAAAAACCACTCTAGAAAGGAGATTAAAAATGAATATAACCGAATTAAAATTAATTCAAGGTGGAATGATTCTTTATCCATTTAGAAACATATTTACTAAAATTGTTACTAATGTATATAAATTAATCAAATTAATAACTAGATAATTCTAACCTAACAAAAATGCAGGTAAATCACTTGCCTGCATTCAACAATGAAAATTTACATTACATTCTTCCACAAAGAATGTTTGTTACAAAAAGAATAAACCTCTAAACCTTCTATATAAGGAACTACACATTCTGCTTTATCTCCAGGATTTAACTTTATTAATTTTGAATATTCATTAGTTACTATAAGAATCCATTTTATATAATGATCTTCATCCATAGGATGTTCTATCTCACCTACTCTAATGTAAGCTTGATTATCCTCCACTTGAATAACAGGCTTATGTTTAATTTCTCCTTCTCCAGTTGAAACACTTATTTCTTCTAATTCTTGATTACAACATTTCAATAACTTTTCATTACCATCTAATAAAGAAACAATATTTCCACATATCTTGCACTTAAAAATCTTCATAAATTACCTCCACAATAATAATTATTATATAAAATTTATTAAAATTTTTCTAGTATAACATTTAAAATAATTTTACTTTTATGATATAATTAACAATAATAGGAGTAATAAATGAAGGTTAATAAAAATAAAAACACAGAAGCTAGCAAAAATAATAATAAAATATATATATTTGCAAAAGGGGTTTCTTGGCAAAAATTATTCATAATTTTTATAATTGGGTGTCTTTTCGGCAATTACTATGAAATGATTTTAAACTTAGTTAGACATTATTTAAGAGATGGTTCAATATTTTGGGAAGTAAGAAGAGGATTTATATACTTTCCATTAAGTCCAGTATACGGAGCTGGTGCTGTTTTAATGACATTAGCATTTGCAGAAAAAAATTATAAATGGCATCAAATATTAATATATGGTGCAGTACTTGGAGGATCGTTTGAATATATAATAAGTTTTTTACAAGAAACTTTTACTGGAACAGTATCATGGAATTATACCAGATACCCTCTTGATATAAATGGAAGAACAACAATTCCAATAATGTTTCTATGGGGCATATTATGTGTAATATTTATCAAATTAATTTATCCATTTATAAGTAAATATATAGAAAAAATACCTTACAAAATTGGAAATATAATAACAAAAATTTTAGTAATAATAATTATATTTGATGCAGCGATTTCCTTTACAGCTGTAATTAGACAATCTTTAAGAAGAGAAGGAATAAAACCATTTACATTTATTGGAGAATTTTGCGACAAGATATATACCGATGAAAGACTAAAAAAAGCTTACCCTAATATGAAACTGCCTAAAAAGAAGGATGTGATAAAATGATTCTATATATTGGACTAGCTTTAATTTCATTTAGTATTTTTCTAACAATTTCAAAGAGAATAATATCAAATATCAATAAAAATTATCCTACAAAAGAAAAAATAAAAGAGCCTAATTTTTGTATTTTAATACCAGCAAAAGATGAAAGCAAAGTAATAACTGGATTACTCGAAAGTATACAAAATCAAACATTTAAAATAAGCATGAAAAATATTTATATAATCATCGAAGATTTAACAGATCCCACTTTAAAAATAGCAAAGAAATTTGGCGCCAATATAATTATGAGAAGAAAAATACACCTAAGAAGAAAAGGTTATGCTTTAATGGAAGCAATAGAATATCTAAATGAAAGAAAAAAATTTTTTGACGCTTACTTTATATTCGATGCAGATAATGTTTTAGATAAAAACTTTTTAAAGAACATGATCAAAACATTTAAAGATGGATATGATATAGGAATAGGATATAGAAATACTAAAAATGGAAATACCAATGCAATAGCTGCTTCTTCAAGTTTAATATTTTCTATAATTAATACTGTAGGAAACAGTAGAAAAACAAAGAAAACTATGAATAGCACGATCTCAGGAACTGGATTTTATATAAATGGAAAATTTATTAAAGAATGGAATACTTACCCTTTTCACACTCTTACAGAAGACTATGAATTAACATTATATGCAATAACTCATAATATGACTACATTTTATAATAAAAATGCAATATATTATGATGAACAACCAGAAGAATATAAAATATATAAAATTCAAAGAACCAGATGGATTAAAGGATATTTTGAAGCAAGAAAACTTTACAAAGAAAACTTAAAAAAACAATTAAAATTTTCTAATCCCAATATTGGATCTGTTTATACAGAATATATAGGAGTTTTAGATATCATACTTTTAGTAATAGGAATAATACTTATAATAATACATTGTTTAATAAAAATAATTACCAAAACTATAATAAGTAAATTCATAATATTAATAACTTTAATTTACTTATTATTAATATTGTTTACAATTTATCTTTTAATAAAAGAACAGAAAAATTTTAAACTTAATAAAACAATAATAATAAAATCCATTTTCTTACATCCATTACTTTTAATAGCTTATATTCCATGTGCATTAAAAGCAGTTTTCACAAAAAATTTAGAATGGATACCAATAAAACACAAACACGAATAATTAAAACTTCATTTTATGTGTATAACTAATAATTTATTAACAACAAAAAAGTTTCTAAGAATTTATCTTAAAAACTTTTTTATTTATTTACATTTATAACCAGCTGTTTCTAATTGTTTTTTAGTATCATCATAAGACGCTTCTGTTTTACCTAAGTTTAAATTTTCTTTAATATATTTACTATCAGAATCAGCAGTAAGTTTTAATCCTTTTTTAGAATCCTCTACTTTGAAATCCAATGCTTCATAAGTAGTTTTTAATAAATCTTTTCTATCTTGTACTGATTCAGGAAGTTCCATATCCATAACAATAGTCATATCATCAATAGTTTTACCATCAAACTTAACAGTTAGTGTTTGATCCATTTTTATTCCTTCTTGAGTTTGACTCATAGTACAAGTTAATTCTTTTTTACCACATCCAGTTAAAACTAAAACTGAAATTAAAGATAACAAAACTAATTTACTTTTTCCCACTTTTAATACACCTCCTCTTATAATCATATGATATCACTTTATTTTTAAAAATTCAATAAATATGAAAAATTTGTGAAATTTTTTAATACTACAAATTATTACTTATTTTATTTCCAATTTTCATTCCACATTCAACAAGAGTCTCTACATCTTCATTAGAATTTTTAATAATATCTTCATCAATTAAAACATTTTCTTTTTTCACTAATAATACAATAGTTGATCCACCAAACTCAAAATGTCCTTTTTCTTCTCCCCTCTTAAATTGCCAATCAGCATGATAATTACAGATTTTACCAACTAACATAGCGCCTACCTCTATTTGTATAATATCTCCAAAATTTTGAGTTTTTAGCAAAGTATATTCCCTAGAATTTCTCTTATAAACTGGTTCACTAGCCAAAGCAATAGGTCTAACAGTATGCAAAATCCCTGGTATACTTATATTTCTTGTCTTAACTCCATCATCTATATACACATATCTATGATAATCTTTAGGTCTCAATCTAAAAATCAAGATATAACCATCTTTATATTCATTACTAATAGCATCTCCATTTAAAAGATCACTTACAGTATAATAAGTATTTTTTATTTTAAAATCACTATTAATTCCTATCTTATAAACCATCAATTTCCCATCGCATGGAGAAATAAAACTATTTGCATTATAATCTATGTGAATATTCTCACGCTTCTTAATTCTAGTAAAAAATTCATTAAAACTATTAAACTCACTTTTATCATAAACACTTAAATCTATATTATTCTTAACAACAAAATCCTTAACCATATAATTAGATAAAGAACTATTAAGATATAAAGAACTAACCTTTGATATAAATGGACACGCCAAAATTCTAGCAATTAATCTACCAAATTCATTTCCATATAAAAACTTCATAAATTTACCATCTTTATCTATATCTAACTTACCATTTCTATCTCTACCCACTATAACCATACTTTATCTTCCTCATTTTCCATTATACTCTTCTAAAGAACTGAATAACTTTACTATATTTTTTTCAGGTATCAGCATATTAATATCCTTATTAATTGTAAAAAGAAATTCTCTAGTATTATGTTTATATTCCTCTCCATCTATTACCCAACTAGGTGGCATATCTTCAAAAATAATTCTAAATCTATTAGTCTTATAAACTTCTAACCCTGGCATATTTTTTACCTCACCAGCTAAAATTTTTGTACCTAAAAGTGCTAGTTCTGCCTTAGTCTTTGCAGTACAAAGTACCACTTCAAACATATCATCATCTAACTTAACATCTTTATAAATATTATTAAATCCACCCATTCTGCAAGTATTAGAAACAAATACAAACGAATAAGTTCCACTAATAACTTTATCCTCTATTTCATAAGTTAAATTAAACAATCTTACTCTATCTTTAAGTTCCACTAAAGTATGCATAAAATATGCAAGTCTACCAAACTTTTTCTTTAATTTTCTTGGAGTATTATAAGAAGAATCAACATAACTTCCAATACATGCAACATACACAAATGGTTTACCATTAACCATACAAACATCTATATTTCTAACACTTCCATCACATAACATCTGAGCATTAACGACCATATTTTTTGTAAATCCATACATGCTACCGACATCATTAACAGTACCAACTGGCAAATGTCCCATTAAAATTTTTTTATCTCTAGCTAAATTTCCAGTAACGCCCTCATTTAAAGTCCCATCTCCTCCGCAACATATAACTAAATCCGTATCATCAGATAAATCTTTAATAATATTAATCGCATCTTTAGGTCCTTTAGTAGGACATAGTCTTGCCTCATATCCATTTATTTCTAAAATAGAAGGTAACATTTTTATATCTTTTTTATCTCTAGGTTTACCACTTTCTGGATTATAAACTACTGCACATTTCTTCATATAATCACCCTAAAATATAATTTCATTATACTAGTTTTATTATATATTTTCAATTATTCCACTGTCTACTATACACTAAATGAACAAAAAAAGTAATTAACTAATAAAATTAATTACTTGAAAGCTTAACATTAACAGTTTCCTCTTTTCCATTTCTAAGAATAGTAAGCACGATTGTCTCATCAGGAGAATAACTATAAAGTCTATACCTAAACTCCGCTATATCACTTACCCAGTTATCTCCCACTTTAACAATCACATCTCCTCGTTCAAGTCCAGCCTTATCTCCTGGACTGCCACTTTCTATTTCAACAACTACTACACCTTCTTCTATCTCTTTATCCAACCTAACACCAGCATAAGCAAGTTGCATTGTACTACTAGCATTTAACATACTTACCCCAATATAAGGTCTACTAATACTACCTTTTTCTCTCAAACTATTTGCATAACTAATCGCATCCTCAATAGGAATAGAAAATCCAATTCCCTCAATAGTATCTTTAACAATTTTTAAAGAATTAATACCAATAACTTCTCCATTAGCATTACATAAAGGGCCACCACTGTTCCCTGGATTAATCGCAGCATCAGTTTGCATAACATTCATAATCCAATCAGCTTGACTAGAATTAACATTAACTGAAACTAACCTATCTTTCCCACTAAGAATCCCTCTTGTAACAGTTCCTCTAAAATCTATACCCATAGGACTTCCTATAGTAAATACAGTATCTCCTACTTTCATATCAGTACTATTTCCTATAGTAGCAACACTCTTTACATCACTTTTAGGTACTCTCAAAACTGCAATATCTGCATATTGATCACTACCAACCACACTTGCCGTTCCTTCACTATCATCACTATAAGTAATTTTTATATCTCCAGCATCCTCTATTACATGATGATTAGTCATAATATAACCAAACTCTTCATCTTGATCATACATAAAACCTGTTCCAGTACTAACTAAATTCTTACCACTATAAACTTCTATAACAACTACTGAATCTTTAATTTTATCTACAGCAGCACTTATTCCTGTATCTGTTATATTAACATTTTCTTCCCTTATAGTTTTAACAACTGTCTTAGGGTATAAATATAATACTCCAAACATAACTAATGCCCCAAAAATAAAACACAACAAACTTAGTAAAATATAAGTAATTTTCTTTCTCAAACTTTATCATCCTTCCATATACATAATATCTCTATAATTAGGTGGAAATCCCATTTTATCTAAAACTTCATCAATAGTAATTGTATGTAATTTTCCACTAAGTCTATCAAACTCATAATTAATTTCATTCATCATCATTTTAAAATCAGTATGAGTTAATAAAAACTTCAAAATAATTATAAGAGCAAAAATATCATTCTTCCCATATACATATTCATCATTAGTTTTATCAATATTTAATAAATTATGATACTTATTATCAGGAATAACTCTCTGAGTAAAATGGTCAAAAACAATATCCTCATGTGCACATAAATTTCTATAATTAGCGAGTATTGGCAAAAATATTTCCATTTCCTCTGGAGAAATATTATAAATACCTGCTATTTCCTCCTTATTATGATACTTAAGTACACTAAACATCTCACTCATAATTCCAAAACTAATAACTTTAATACCTATCCAAAGAGGAATATAACCATAATTATCCATATAATGACTAGTCGCACCATGATTTTTTCCATTAATTCGAAGTTGCCTTTTAACCTTTCTTACCAAATCATTAATTTGTCTACTCTTAGATTTATCAGTATCAAAATTTTTGCTATTTAAATAATCTTTTTCTTTATAACCATAATCTTTACTTAAAACATAACTAAAAATTGATTTATAGTTATTCTCAACAATAAGTATATTTTTAAAGATAATATTTCTAAACATTCTATCAAACACAAACAAACTATAAAGTTCCTCAAAACTTGAACCATCTTTAAACTTTCTAGTTGTATCATGTTTAATAAACAAATGCCTATATCCCATAATAAAGAAATAATTTTCACGAAGTAAAACTTCTTTAGCATATTCTTCATCATTAATTAATAGACCTTTATCTTTCAAAATATTAATTTGTTCATCTAAATTTCTAAATACTTTATTTGCCAACCCTCGTCACCTAAAATAAATTCTATCATAAACTTAACACTTTAACCACATTTTTCACATAATTTTCTTTTTATACTACATATTTTATGTTAATATTATAATAGGTGATTAATTATGAATAATACAAATAATATTATACAAGTTTTTGAAAAAGCAATTTATAGAAGTTATATATTTGAAACTATTAGCTGCTTAGAAAAACTTTACGACAGAGATAATGGATACTTAGTTGGAAAAGTTACTATAACACCTAGAGAAGATGGAAAAGTAAACATAAGTGTACCAATTTCTAAAAAAGAAATAATCGAAGGAAAACATGAAGAAGTTTTTGTAAAATCATGCGCTCCAAACGATGTTAGCAGTATTATAGAAGGACTTACCAATACTTATACTAGAGATTCTGGTTGGTCTATAGGCGAAAGAGAAATAATTAACATTGATGAATTATCTTCTGTAGTAAGAGTAGAATTAAAAAAAGCCGCTAAAGGGCCTTTCTTAAATAACTAGTTTAATCTAGTTTTTTTTAAAGTCTTCATATGTTCTTCTAAACTATTATCTAAAGAAATAGTTCCATAATCATGAATATACTCAATAAATCCTCTGCTGGTTCCTATATAAGATGCCCATTTATCAGGGTCTGTCACAATTTTCATAGAAATATCTCCATTTATTCTACTTCCAACTAAATCATTAATTTCCTTAACAGAAGATAAAGCTACATCTTGATTATTATTAATTATAATCCCAAAATATGAATTCTTATTTAACACTTCTTTAAATAAACTAACAAACATATCTAAATTCATAAAAGGTATTGAAACCTTAGAAATATCAATTTTTTCTTTATTTAAAACATAACTAGTGTATGAACTCAAATAAAACTCTATAGAATCATAAAATGCAATCTTTAAATCTTCAACCTTCTTAAGTTCACTAAATTCTGAATTTCTAAAACATCTATTAAAAACAGAAATAATTTTAGACATTCTCTTTTCTAATTCATCTAACCCAATTCTCTCTATTGAGTTTAACAGTATTTTATAAACTATTAAAAAATGCAAATACTCTCTACTCAAAGTAGTTATTAAAAGTTTATCTTGTTCATCACTTAATTCATATTTTGGAAATCCATATTCCTCTAAATAAATTGCCATAGGTGTATCTTTATCAAGCAAAACTGGATACTTATCTTCTAAAGACTTACAAAATTTTCTTCTTTCATCAGTATCATATCCATAAATAAATAAATGCCTATTTTCTTCCATTATTAACTTTTCAAATCTTTCCATTACCCACCTCTCAAATTAAGAATAACATTTAAAAATTATAATGTAAAGAAAAAGTCCAAAACATTTTGGACCAAAATTATCTCTTACTAAATTGTGGAGCACGTCTTGCTTTCTTAAGACCATATTTCTTACGCTCTTTAATTCTAGCATCTCTAGTTATCATACCAGTACCCTTTAAAGTAGGTCTATATGCTTCACTATTTACTTCAAGTAAAGCTCTTGCTATTCCTAATCTAGTTGCACCAGTTTGACCATCAAATCCTCCACCTTTAACTGTAACTTCAACATCAAAGTCATTTTCAGTTCCAGTAAGAACAAGAGGTTGCTTTAAATCCATAACTAAAGTTTCATAAGGAAAATAATTATTAACATCAACACCATTGACAGTAATATTCCCTTTACCACTTACTAACGTAACTTGTGCTACTGCTCTTTTTCTTCTACCAGTAGCTCTATATCTCTTTGCGTCTGCCATTTTTCCTCCTATAACTCAATTCTTTCAGGTTTTTGAGCTTCATGTTTATGTTCACTTGCTTCATATACATAAAGATTTCTAAACATATCTCTTCCAAGTCTATTCTTAGGAAGCATTCCCTTAATAGCTCTTTCAACCATCTCAACTGGATATTTTTCTTTCATAACTTTAGCAGTTCTTTCTCTTAAACCACCTGGATACCCACTATGATTATAATAAACTTTCTTTTCAAGTTTATCTCCAGTAAGATTTACCTTACCAGCATTAATGATAATCACTGCATCTCCGCAATTAACATGAGGTGTAAAAGTTGGCTTATGCTTACCACGTAAAATATGTGCAGCTTTACTTGCAACTCTACCTAAATTTTGCCCTTCAGCATCAATTACGAACCATTTAGTGCTTACATCTTCTTTTCTTAACATAAATGTTTTCATAAATTTTAATCTCCTTCTATTTGTCCCTAATATATATGCCTTCCCACAACATAAATACCAAGCACAATAAAAATGTACCAAGTATCATTATACTATAAAGTTTCACAAAGTCAAACAAAATTTCCGTCTATTAACAAAAAATAAAATTACCACACCAGACTTTGCATAAAATCCTAAGTAAAGAGTACAATTAGATAGTTGACATAAAAGTACATCTATTATAAAATAAACATATAGTAAAAAGAGTAAGAAGTTGGAGGAAAAACTTATGAAAAAGAAAAACAAAAAAGGCTTAATAATTACCCTAGTTACATTAATTATTATATGCCTAGCGTGTGGTACATTAGGATATTTAGAAAGTACTAAATCTGATAAACCTAAAAAGGATGATGAAGATAAAAAATATAAAGTAACGTATATGTATTATATTGATAATGAAAAAGTAGAAGAAATCCCAGAAAAAGAAGAGCTAAGTGTTACAAATCCAGACTTTGAAGGAGCAGAAGAAAACACATTGGCTTACGTATTTGAAAGAGCTACTTGCACAAATAATGTTGAAGGTACTTGGGATGAAGAAAAATGGGAATTTAATCCAGAACTAACTAATAACACAACATGTAGATTATATTTTTTAAAAAGCTTACATAAACTTACTATAAAAGCAAGTAATGGAGAATTACCAAATAAAGAAAATGAACAAGAATTTGAAGCATTAATTAATGATGAAACTACAATTATAGTAAAACCAATAGAAGGTTACAAATATGATAGTGAAATAAAAGTAAGTTGTACTAATGGTGCAAAAGCAGAATATGATGAAACTACACAAGATTTAAAAATCACTGATGTTACAAAAGACACTACATGTACTATACCTTTCAAAATTAGTGATTATACGGTTGAAGTTGAAGCAAACTTTGGAACAATAACTGGAGAAAGATCAAA
Source organism: uncultured Bacillota bacterium (assembly GCA_947650795.1). Classification (GTDB taxonomy): domain Bacteria; phylum Bacillota_I; class Bacilli_A; order RF39; family UBA660; genus MGBC139354. The sequence goes on from CANSWR010000001.1 coordinate 83,903, forward strand.
ATCAGTTAACCATGGTGGTAATGTTGAATTTGAAATCAAAGAAGCAGAAAATTATATATATGACACATATAGTTGTACAAACGATCAAAAAGCAACATTTGTAAATGGTAAACTAACAGTTCGTGAAATAACAAATAACACAAAATGTACTGTATCATTTAAACCTAAAAAACTTTCAGTAACACTTAATGTTGAAAATGGTAAACTTGAAACTGGATACTCAAGTCCATTAGAAATATCAGAAGGGCAAACTGCTACATTTATAGTAAAATCTAATGAAGGTTATAGCTTAACAGGAATGACAGTAGAATGTGATGGAAACACAGTAGGAACTCACGAAGGTAATGGTTTAATAAAAATATACGATGTAAAAACTAATGCAATATGTAAGGCAACACTTAAAAAAGTAGCAAATTAGCAAAAAACTAATTTGCTTTTTCTTATATATATAATGTATAATTAATTCATGAAATGGAAAATTGGAAACATCACAATTAATAATAGAATAGTTTTTGCACCCATGGCAGGAGTCTCTAACATTAGTTATAGACAAATTATTAAAGAGATGGGTGCTGGTTTAATATATTCCGAAATGATATCATCCACTGGTATAACATATGGAAGCAAAAAAACAATAAATTTAATTAACTTTAACGAAAGCGAAAGACCAATAAGCATTCAAATATTTGGACACGATGTAAATTCATTCATAACTGCCGCAAAATATATTGAAGAGAACTTCCACCCAGACATAATTGACATAAACATGGGATGTCCTGTTCCAAAAGTTGCAATAAAATCTCAAGCAGGAAGTGCACTTTTAAAAGATTCAAATAAAATATATGAAATAGTAAAATCTGTGGTAAACAATACAAAAACACCAATCACAGTAAAAATAAGAAGTGGTTGGGATGAATCACACATAAATGCAGTAGAAGTAGCAAAAAAAATAGAAGAAGCAGGAGCTAAAGCAATAGCAATACATGCTAGAACTAGAAGTCAAGGTTACAGTGGAAAAGCAAACTGGAAAATAATAAAAGAAGTAAAAGAAAACGTATCAATACCTGTAATTGGAAATGGCGATATAAAAACTATAGAAGATGCGAATGAAATGTTAAAAATTACAAAGTGTGATGCTATCATGATAGGAAGAGCAACACTTGGAAACCCTTGGTTTATAAAAGAATGTGTGGAATATATTGAAAATAATAACATTATAGAAAAGCCAACACACATAGAAAAAATACAAATGATTAAAAAACATTATGAATTATTAAAAAAACACGAAAACACAAAAGTTGCTTTACTAGAAATAAGAACACATGCACTATGGTATCTAAAAAACATACCTAACGTTAAAGAAATAAAAAACGAAATTGTATCTTGTAAAACAGAAGAAGAATTTAATGAAGTAATAAAAAAATTAGAAACATTAGTATCCCAAAGCTAGTTGACAAACAAACATATTTATTATAAAATATCAACATAAATCGTTGAGAAAGAAGAGTAATATTAGACACTATTTATAGAAAGCCAAGTATGATGGAAATTGGTAATAAGACTAATATGAATAAAAACTTTTGAGTGGCAAATGCCCGGTTAATACCGTTACAAATATTGAGAAATCAAGTTATTGATAAATAAGGGTGGTACCACGAATTAAAACTCGTCCCTTAATAACAATAACTTTTTTATTTTAAGGAGGAAATATTATGAGAGAATTTACAGAACAGGAGACTGTAAGAAGAGAAAAATTAGCTAGCATTAAAGAAATCTGCAACCCTTACCCAGAAAAATTTGAACGTACTCACACATTAAAAGAAGCACAACAATTAAAAGATGGAGAAATAAATATATCTTTAGCAGGAAGAATCGTATTTATGAGAAAAATGGGAAAACTAAGCTTTGTAAAAATTAGAGACTTAGAAGGTAGCATGCAACTAGAAATTAAAATAGATATAATTGGAGAAGAAAAATATGAATTCTTTAAAAAATTAATAGACACTGGAGATTTTATAGGCGCTAATGGAGAAATATTTACAACACAAACAGGAGAGAAAACACTTAGAGTTAGCACACTAGAATTTCTAGGAAAAGCACTGAGACCACTTCCAGAAAAATTTCATGGATTACAAGACACAGAACTTAAATATAGACAAAGATATGTTGACCTTATAACAAATGAAGAAGCAAGAAACATTTTCCTAGGAAGAAGTAAACTTTATGCGTTTATTCATAAATATTTAGGAGAAAATGGATTTTTACAAGTCGAAACACCAATATTACAAACAGCAGTATCAGGTGCCTCAGCAAAACCTTTCTTCACACATCATAATGCACTAGACATAGATTGTAACCTTAGAATCGCACCTGAGATTTATTTAAAAGAATGTATTGCAGGAGGATTTGATAAAGTCTATGAAATATCAAAATGCTTTAGAAACGAAGGTATGGATACAGAACACTTACAAGAATTTACTCAAGTAGAATGGTATGCATCTTACTGGAATTTTGAAGATAACATAAAATTTTATACTAACTTTATAAAAGAACTTATAAAAGAATTAACAGGAACAACCACTATTGAATATCAAAATAACACATTAGACTTTGGTAAAGAAAATTGGAATAGAATAAACTATTGTGAAGAAATGAACAAAATTTTTGGTTTTGACTTCTTAAATATAACTGAACCAGCAGAATTAAAACAAAAAATAGTAGAAAAAGGTTTATTTACTTTACAAGAACTTGAAGAATATCACTCATTAAGTCAAATAATAGACTTCGTATATAAAAATAAAGTTCGTAAAAACATCATAGAACCAACAATAATTTATAACTATCCAGCAGTTTTAATACCTTTAGCAAGAAGAAACGATGAAGATCCAAGAAGAATAGATGTATTTCAAGTAATCGCAGCAGGTACAGAGCTTTGCAAAGCATACTCAGAATTAGTAAACCCTCAAACTCAAAGAGAAACATTTGAAGACCAATTAAAAGCAAAAAGTCAAGGCGATGATGAAACTATGGACTTAGACGAAAATTTCTTACTAGCTATGGAACAAGGAATGCCACCAATATCTGGATTAGGATTTGGAATAGACAGACTTATGATGCTAATTTATAATGCACCTTCAATAAGAGATGTAGTATTATTTCCATTAATGAAACCAGAAAATAATAACTAATTAAGCTAAATAAAACAATATAAAATTAACTATAAGAATACATATTAACAGATAGAATATGTATTTTTTTAGTTATGTCATATTTGTAATTTTTGTGAAACTTGCATAAAAACTTGTAAAACTTGACAACATTAGTGTATAATTGTACCAGGAGGTAATAATAAAATGAAAACGAACGCAAAGTTCAAAATGATTGCAAGTATAGCATCTGTAATTCTAATAGTCGTAGGAATATTTGTACCTGCTAATGTATCTGTTCCTTTAGAACTTATAGGTATGACTACATTATTTGTATTATCTATAATAAAATGGATTGTTCCATCTGAAAGACATACTCTATTAAAACTATTAGGATTAATGGCACTATACTTAGGAGCGCTAAGTTGGGTAATACCAGCAGCTACATTCCAATATGGAGAATTACAAAGTATAGGTTTAGAAAGAATGTCATTATTTAATTTAATTGACTATCCTTATCTAGCAGTTCAATTCTTCTTACAACCAATGTTATTCATATTTGCAGTAGGAGGATTATATGGAGTGTTATCTGAAACAGGAAAATTTAGAAATACACTTGATAAAATAGTTAAAAAATTAAAAGGAAAAGAAGAATATTTTCTAATTGGATCTTCACTTATACTAACACTTATAAGCTCATTATTTGCAGCTAATGTTACAAATGGAGGTTTATTCGGTCCTAACCTAGTATTATTCTTAATAATACCTACAGTATGTGGAATAGTACTATTAATGGGATACGATAAGATGACTGCATTTCTAACAGGATTTATATCACCTATAATTGGTATAATTGGAGGAATCTACAGTCCTGCAACTAGCTATATAAATGAAGTAGTTGGAAGCGACTATGGTACAGAACTAATCTGGAAAATTGCTTTACTAGTTATATGCTACACTCTTTATCTATTTGTATTATTAAAACAAGCAAAAAAATCTAAAAATAAAAAACTAGACTATGATAAAGAAGAAAAAGATGAAGTAAACAAAAACAACATACCTTTAATCGGAGAAAAGAAACAAAGCAAAAAATCTAGCTGGCCAATTTATACTATATTAGGATTACTAATAATAGTCATGATTTTAGGAATGTTCAACTGGGAAAAAGTATTTGAAATATCATTCTTCACAGACTTACATACATCTATTACAGAATTTGAAATTAAAGATAATGCAATACTAAGTTATTTAATCGCAGGAATAAATGCTTTTGGAACTTGGACATCATTATCAGAAATAACTGTATTAACACTTGCAGCAACACTTATAATAAGTCTTATATACAAATTAAATTTTGATACAATAATAAGCTCATTTATAAATGGTGTTAAACAAGTAATTAAACCTGTAATGATAATGACACTAGCTTATACTATAGTTATCATAACTGCATATAATCCTTACTTCATATCAATAACTGATTGGCTAGTTAATTCACTAGGTGGAGGATTACTTGAAGCTCTTGGCAAAGTTGGATTCCTAAGCGGTGCTATGGAAACTATATCACAAATTATTTATGTACTAGTTAGTGGTATAGATACAATAATAAGCACAATAATTAATATAGATATACTATATGTAATCCAATCAGGATTACCATATTTAGTAAAATCTTATCCTGAAGCTGCAAACTCTTTAGCAATCATAACACAATCTTTACATGGATTAACCCTAATTATAGCGCCTACATCTGCATTAATGATAGTAGGACTTGAATACTTAGGAATATCTTATAAAGAATGGTTAAAAACAAGTTGGAAATTAGTATTACAATTATTAGCTATTATACTAATAATAATCTTAATAATAGTATTAATATAAAAATATCACAAAAGTGGTATTTTTTTGTATAAAAATTTCTTAAACATAACAATATAACATAGAATATAAGAGAGGTGTTTATGAATAAATATACAGAAGAATTAAGGAAAGTACTAAAATGTAGCGAAAACGAAGCTATAGAGAACGGAGATTCACTCGTAGGAAGTGAGCATATACTATTAAGCATACTAAAAATAGAAACAAGTATATCAGAAACGTTGAAAAAAGAAGGATTAACTTACAACAAAATAAAAAATAAATTAAACAAAAATACAATAAAAAAAGAATATGTATTCTACAAAAAAGAATTACTGAAAATACTAGAAGAAATAATTATAAAGAAAAATGACTTCGAAAGTGAAATCACACTTCCTAATCTAATGAATAAAATACTAGAAAATAACAACACAACAGCTTATAAATTATTAAAATCACTAAATATTGATATAGAAAACTTGAAAAGTAATTTAATAATTAAAGACATAGATAGTAAATCATTATTAATAAAAGAATTAGCAATTAATTTAAACGACTTAGCAAGAAAAAATGAACTAGACAAAGTTATAGGAAGAGATAAAGAAATAGAAAGAATTATAGAAGTGTTAGCTAGAAAAAACAAAAACAATCCTATTTTAATAGGAGAAGCAGGTGTAGGTAAAACAGCAATAGTAGAAGAATTAGCAAGGAGAATAGTATCTGGAGAAGTTCCAAAATTTTTAGAAAACAAAGAAATATTAAATCTTAACATAGCTTCCGTAATCGCGGGCACAAAATATAGAGGAGAATTTGAAGAAAAATTATCTAACATAATAAAAGAATTAGAAAACTCCAACAATTTAATATTATTTATAGACGAAATACATACCATCGTAGGTGCAGGTGGAGCAGAAGGCGCTATTGATGCTTCCAACATTTTAAAGCCAGCATTAGCTAGAGGAAAAATAAAATGTATAGGAGCTACTACCAATAATGAATTTAAAAGCAGTATTGAAAAAGATAAAGCACTTGAAAGAAGATTTCAAAAAATATATGTAAATGAACCTAATTGTGAAGAAACAAAAATAATATTAAAGAAAATAAAAAAAGATTACGAAAGATTTCATAACGTAATAATACCAGAAAAAATATTAGATGAGACAATTAAATTATCACAAAAATATATAATTGATAGACATGAACCAGATAAAAGTATAGATATATTAGACGAAATATGTGCAAGCACTAGCATTATAGAAAAAACTAATGACTACAAAAAAATTAATAATAAAATCGAACAACTTAATAAAGACAAAAATGATTTTTTACTACAAGGAGACATCTTAAATGCTAGTATAACTAAAGAGAAAATAAACGAACTACGTAAAAAACTATCTAAAACTAAAAATGAAGAGAACAAAAATAAAGTAACACTTAAAACACTTAAAAAAGTTCTAGAAACAAAAACTAATAGCACAATATTTGAACTTGAAGATAGAAAATATTTACTAGACTTAAACAAACAACTAAAAAATAAAATAGTTGGCCAAGATGAAGCCATAAATACTCTAACAAATATAACATCGAATTACACAGAAAAAACTAATAATATTCCATATTCAATCTTATTAAAAGGAAATACTGGAACAGGTAAATCTTTAATAACAAAAGAATACTCTAATATATTAAAATATAACTTACTTACACTTGACATGAATGAATACACTACTGAAATATCTATAAACAAACTTATAGGTAGCCCTGCAGGTTATGTAGGATACAATGAAAAAAACACAGTATTTGAAAACATAAAAAACTTTCCATTATCAATAATTGTAATAGACAATTATGAACTAGCGCATAAAGATGTTTTAAATACATTATATAAAATATTAGAAACAGGAGAACTAAAACTATCTAATAATTCTACAATTAAATTTAATAATACACTATTTATTTTTACAACTACCAATGTAAAAACAAAAGAAAATATAGGATTTATTAAGAATAATAATGAAATTAAACATGAAAGTTTTAATGCTACAATTGAATTAAAAGATTTAACAAGAAAAGACATAGAAAAAATAATAACAAAGAAAAACAAAAAATTAACATCTAATAAAATAGAAGAAATAATAAATAAATCAGATTATAAAACTTTAGGAGCTAAACGTATAAATACTCTCATTAATGAAAATAATATGGAATTTGTAGTATAAACTAAATCAATATGATATAATTAAACAAGGAGAGTGTTTATGGAAACTTTAGGTATATTAATAATTATATTTTTACCATTAATCGCACAAATTTATATCAGTTCAACATATAGTAGTTGCTTAAAAAAAGAAGCAAGCAAAGGACAAACTGGATTTGATATTGCTAGACAAATATTAGATAAACATGGTTTGCAAGATGTCTTAATACTTGAAACAACTGGAAAATTAACTGACCATTATGATCCATCAAGAAAAGTTGTAAAACTATCTAAAGCAATATATCAAGGAACTAGCATAGCTTCTAATGCAGTAGCTGCACACGAAGTAGGACACGCATTACAAGACAAAGAAGGTTATACATTCTTAAAAATAAGAAGTGCACTATTTCCAATAGTTAGCTTAACATCAAGATTTTCATACTTAATAATTATATTAGGATTCTTTTTAGAAGCAGTTAATCTTATATGGTTAGGCATTATTACAGTAGGTATAGGAATTTTATTTCAAATAGTAACCTTACCAGTTGAATTTAACGCATCCAGTCGAGCACTTAATGAATTAAATGACTTAAACCTAGCTGATGACAAAGATATTAACAACTCTAGAAAAATGCTAACAGCTGCTGCATTTACATATGTAGCAAGTACAATAGCAGAATTATTTCAATTATTAAGATTAATTAATATGGTAAATGATAGAAACTGATAATTTCAGTTTTTTATTTTTAAATAAATTCTCCTAAAAATAGAATAAATCTTATACATAAACTTATAGCATATATATAAAGGCATATTAATTATTAAATCAAACTCCCCTATATATTCAACAACATATCCACCAAATCCACGTTTAAATTCATAAATACCATAATTTAAAGAATCTTTATCAAAATTACCACTTATTCCACCAAAATCATAAATAGAAATATTATTATTTTTTGCATATTCAATCATTAAATATTGAAGCTTATATTGAAAATTAAAACTCATATACTCTTTAAAAGTTCCACCATAAACATAATGGACACTATTATTATCAATAAAGAAAACACCTGCTGTAACTGGTATATATTCTCTATTATCTAACATAATCTTATCATATAACTTATCATCTTTAAATTCACTTAAATATTTATTTCTAATTAAATAAACAACTATAATTTTAACTCTCTCTTTAAACACTTCCTTAATTCGTTTATAATAATTTAAAGAACGATCAAAACATTCATGTCTCTCGCAAGTATGCTCCATAATAGCTTTAAAATCCAAAATACTATTATCATCAACTTCTTTAACAACACATGGATACTTATCACTTTTTCTTAATGATCTTTTACATCTTTTATCCATATTCTTCATGATATCATCACTATTTTTATAAAAAGACCACCTAAATTGTATCTCTGCATTATAATCCGTTGTAAACCCCTTATGATTATAACCTAAGTTTTTTAAATAATTAACTAACTCATCATTAATATTACCAATAACTTCTCCATTTATATCTCTATCACAATACTTTACTAAAGGATCAATCATAAACAAAAATCCATTATTTCTTTTTATGTAATTTTTAATATTATAAGTAAAAAATTCTAAAACATTGTAATCATCATAATTAGCTAAAATACCTCTAGGAGCATAAAAAATATTTCTATTAAAAATAATACTTTTATAAAGTAACAAACTTATTGCTTTATATTCTATTCCATCATAAACAGCAACATACTTTTTTTTCCAACCAGTTAGCTCTTTCAAATATGCCCAACTAACACTCTGATAATAATTACTGTTATTATAGTTATTCTCAAGTTTTTTAAATATATCTTCACTTATTTCAATAAATTTCAAATTACTCATTTAATACCACCTGTCTATTAGATCATATATAAATTATACTTTTTATAAAAATAATTTTTTTTAATATTTTCTTATCAAATTCTTAACTTTTTATTAATTTATATATATTTAAATAAACAAAAAAACAGCAATTAAATGCTATTTTACAAATGGTATAAATCCCATAAATCTTGCACGTTTAACTTGCATTGCAATATATCTTTGATGTTTAGCACAAGCACCTGTCATTCTCTTAGGTAAAATTCTACCTTTTTCATTTATATACTTAGTTATAATTGGTACATCTTTATAATCTACACTTTTACCAGCACACATTTGACAGATTTTTTTCTTTCTTGGATAAAACTCTTTCATTATTTTCCTCCTCACTTAAAATATTAAAATGGTAAATCATCATCACTTAGAGAAACTTCACTACCAAAATTTTTAAATGGATCTTCGGTTGACACATCTATTCCAGTCTCTGGACTAGGTTCATCCATAAAAACTGAACTAGTAGTGTCTACATACGCATTAACTGGAGCTTGAGAAGAATCATCTCTCTTACCACTACTCATAAATTCTACACTATCTGCAATAACCTCTGTGACATATTTCTTGCTGCCATCTTGAGCATCATAGCTTCTAGTTTGAATTCTACCTTCACAACCTATTAAACTTCCTTTAGTAACATATCTGCCAACATTCTCAGCTTGTCTACCAAAAACAGAAACATTAATAAAATCTGCATCAACATTTCCATCTTTATTTTTAAAAGTTCTATTAATAGCTAATGAAAATGACGCTACCGTATTACCTGTAGGTAAAGTCCTAACCTCTGGATCCCTAGTAAGTCTCCCTACTAGTATTACTTTATTCATACTATACTTCCTCTCTTATTATTAAATGTCTTAAAATCTTTTCATCAATTAAAGCTTTTCTGTCAAATTCATTAACAGCTTCACTCTTACATTCAACATTAAGTAAATGATAGTAACCTCTTAATTGCTTTTTAATTTCATAAGCAAATTTCTTTTGACCCAAATCTTTAGAACTAACTATATTAGCACCTAAATCAGTTAAAACTTTCTCAAACGACTTAACAGTTTCCTTAACTTCGTCCTCAGTAATATCAGCTCTTACTATGAACATAATTTCATATTTTTTCATTATTTCACCTCCTTATGGTCTAATGGCCTCTTAATAAATAAGAAGCAAGGAGCTTTTTGCTCTTTCGAAGGTATTATAACAAATAAAATACCCTTTGTCTATATAATGTTATGCAAGTAAGTAAAGAACAAAACAAAAAATATCATTATTTTATACAAAAAAAGAAGTTTCAACTAGAAACAACTTTTATTTTTTAATTTTCTTCAACTCTTCATAATACATTGCAGAAGCTACTAAAGTATAAGGAATCACATAAATAAACGCAATACCCATAGTAAATGCTGATAACAAATACCATCCTAAAAAGCTTAACCCAAATAGAAATATATCAGCTTTATATCCATATGTTAATCTCTTACTCTCTCTTAATATTTCCATAATACTCATATTATCATTATCTGCTAAAATATAATTAACTAATGAATAAGATAAATAAGCAATTATTCCAGGAATAATTAATAGTAAAGACCATAAAACACATATCAAAGATACCAAAAAACTTACTCCAAAGACTAAAAATATTCTTTTATCATAAAACATAAAAATCATATCAAACTTAGCTTCTTCTTCTCTAACAATCTTTAAAACATAATTTATTAAACCTACTGTTAAAGGTAAAAATATAAAAGTTCTAAATAAATTAGCTACACTATAAATATAAGTATCTGTATCTAATAACAAATCAATTATTAACATAGATAAACCCATAATAGCAAACACAAAGAAACTAGCTTTAAATATATTCCAAAAATGTTTATCTAAAATTTCCTTAGCACCTTCTTTAAGTCTTACACGATTTATAATACCATTTGAACTATATTTATTAGAACAATTAGGGCATACCCCATTAGTATCTCTTAAATCAGCTCCACACTCTCCACAATATTTAATCATAAAAAGTCTCCTATACTAAAGCATTTCCATCAGAATCTTTAATACTTCCAGTTAATATCATAATGAATTCAATAAATGCCCAGATTCCAGTAGCCATTATAAATAATGACCCTATAAGGAATATTAAAGTAATATAACCTATAATAGTTAAAACTAATTGTGTTACAGCTTTACTTGTATGACCTAAATAAAAGTTATGTGCACCAAAAGTTCCTAAGAAGAAAGCTAATACTGCTGCTACTATTTTATTTTTACTTCCTGCTGCTGCATTAGAAGCATTAACCATTTTACCACACTTAGTACAAACGTCTGCTCCCTCTGCCAATTCATTTCCACAATTTGAACAAAACTTCTTCATAAACAATCCTCCTCTTACTTACATTATATCATTTTATTTATATTTTTGCTACAATAACCTATTCTTTATGTAAAATATTAAACAAAAAAAGAAACACTTGATTTTATCAAATGTACTATATTAAAGACTTTTATCTTTATTTCTAAAAGTAAATATTTATCTAAACATTAAATCTAAAATGACATATATCTCCATCTTGCATTATATATTCTTTACCTTCAAGTCTAGCCTTTCCTGCTTCCTTTACTTTAATTTCATTTCCAAATTTAATTAAATCTTCATAAGACATAACTTCAGCTTTTATAAATCCTTTTTGAAAATCTGTATGAATTATACCAGCACATTCTGGTGCCTTCATTCCATCCTTAAATGTCCAAGCTCTAACTTCATCACTTCCTACAGTAAAGAAAGTTTTAAGTCCTAATATTCTATAAGTAGTATTAATCAATTGATCTAAACCACTTTCCTTTATACCAACTTCTTCCAAAAATATCTTTCTTTCACTATCTTCAAGTTCAGCAAGTTCACTTTCTATCTTAGTACACATAAGAATTACTTCACATCCATGACTACTAGCATAATCACAAACATTATCTACATATGAATTATTATTCATAACTAAATCCATTTCATTAACATTAGCTAAATAAATCATAGGTTTTAAAGTAATAAAATTAAATGCTTTAATAACCTCAAGCTCATCAATACTTAAATCCAAATCTCTTAAAGCTCCACCTTCTGCTAAATGAACTTTACATCTATTAAGAATATCTACCTCTTTTAAAGCAAGCTTATCATTACTAGTCTGAGCTTTCTTAGTAATTCTATCTAATCTATTACTAACTATCTCAATATCACTAATAGCAAGCTCTAAATTAATAATCTCAATATCTCTAATAGGATTTAAAGATCCTTCAACATGAATAATATCCTTATCCTCAAAACACCTTACAACCTGTATTACTGCATCTACTTCACGAATATGACTTAAAAATTTATTACCAAGTCCTTCACCAGAAGAAGCACCTTTAACTAAACCTGCAATATCAGTAAACTCATACTGTGTAGGTATAGTTCTTTCAGGTAAATACATATTTTCTAAAACTTCCAATCTTTCATCAGGTACAGTAACAGTTCCCAAATTAGGATCTATAGTAGCAAAAGGATAATTTGCTGCCAAAATATTTTTTTTAGTAATTGCATTAAAAAGTGTACTTTTTCCAACATTAGGCATTCCTATAATACCTGCTTTAAGTGCCATAAAATCCCCTCCTAAAATGACAAACTAGGCGAACTTCCTATACCAATTGGAAGTCCAGAAATATAAAATCCTAGTATCAATAAAATCCATAGTACTATCATTGCTGCTCCATAACTAGTCATATATCCGAACGACTTAGTTAAAGTAACTTGATTACTTTTATCATACTTTTCCATATAAGCAATATAAATAACATAATAAAGCATTATTGGAGTAAATGCAAGAGATAAACTAGAACCCCCTACGTAAACTATCTGAGAAAATTCAGGACTAACACTTGCATTCATTAAAGCTGGTATAACTTGTCCACTCATGACTTGCCATTTAGAAACAAGTCCAGTATAGAAAAGTCCTGCAATAATAGAAATAACAAATAATAATACAACTAGTCCAAGTCCAGAAAAAGTAAAAGTATTCATCAAATGTGATAACAAAGCAACCACTACTAAACCTATATTACTTTTTTGAAAAGTGCTTATAAATAAACTAGAAACAAATATTAACACTAGTATACTTCCTACACCATCTAAAGAATAAGAAAGGCAATCACTAACATCTTGATTACTTCTTATAGTCTTAGCCATAAATCCATAAGCAAGTCCTACTACAATAAATAAAAATGTAATTATAAATACAAAGCCTTGACTGAATAATGAGTTTACACCAAAAAGCTTATCAATATAAAATGTTCCGTTAGCGTCTAATAAACCTCCACTAAAAGGAAGCCCTGGAACTACCATATATACAACTGCTAAAATATAAAGAAGTGCTGCTCCTATTCCCACTACTAAACCTCTTAGTTCTCTATTAGTAAATCTCACTTTATCTAAAGTTTCAACTTCATCAAATTCATATTTTCCCAACTTAGGCATTATTGTTTTCTCTGTAACTCTAGTCATTACTATTGCTGCTATAATTACAGCAACTAACATAATAAATAACTGAAAATATTGTTCAACAGCATAATCAGAATCAATAACCCTAGCAGCAGTTAAAGTATAATTAAGTAAACTACTATCAGTACTAGACATAAAAATATTTATTCCATATCCAAAACACATTCCAGCAAATGATGAAATAATTCCACCAAAAGGATGTCTATGACCATACTTAAACAACATAGCGCCTATAGGTAATAACAAAACAAAACCTATTTCACCAAATATACTAGCAAGAATACTAATTAATATTAAAACAAAAGTAATACTATTCTTTCTAAAATTTTGTGTTATTAAAGTAAAAAATGTTTTTGCAAATCCAGACTTTTCAAGAACTCCTATTCCTATTAAAATAATTATTAAAGTACTTAAAGGAGCAAAATTAACAAAATTAGTAACTGTATTAGAAATGATATATTTTATACCACTACCACTAAGTAAATTCTCAACTTGAATTACATTATTTTGAAGAGTATTAGTAAAAGAATTAACAGTACTATATTCAGCTTGTAAATTAAAAAGTGACAAAACAAAACTAAGAATTATTGTAACAAAAGTCATTATTATAAAAATAAATATAGGATTAAATCTCTTATTTTTCATTTTCCACCACTTTCTTTAACTTCCTTTCAAACTCCATTCTATCCATCATAATAGTTCTTCCACAATTTACACATTCTAATTTAATATCCACACCAAGTCTAACAATCTTCCAAAGATTTTCTCCACAAGGATGTGATTTTTTCATTATAACTACACTACCAAGCTCGTATTTCATATACCACCTAATCTAAATTTATATTAACATTTAAAATTTCTAAAATTCTCTCTAAATCTTTATCACTATCAAAAGGAATAACAATATTTTTATTATTAACCTTTACTAAAGTTCCTATTTTCTCTCTCATTATTCTTTGAATATGAACATGCCTTTCATCTTTCACTTCATGTCTTTTAATCTGAACTTTCTTTTCAAATTCGCCTTCACTCAGAGCATTTTCCAAATCTCTTACACTCATCTTTTCATCTATTACTCTATTAGCTAAAGTCACAATCTGCTCTTCATTATTTAATTTACTAAGACATCTTGCATGTCCCATACTTATTTTATTAGATAAAACTAAATCTTGAACGCTTTTTGGTAAACATAATATACCTAAAATATTAGTTATATGACTTCTACTTTTTCCAACCTTTTTACTTAATTCTTCTTGAGTCAAATGAAGTTTCTCAAGCATATTTTTATAAGCCATAGCTTCTTCTATAACATTCAAATTCTCTCTTTGAATATTTTCTAAAATTGCTATGCTCATCATTTCTTCATCTGTAAAATCACGAACAATAGCAGGTATAGTATCAAGTCCAGCTTTTCTAGCAGCCAAACTTCTTCTCTCACCTGCAACAATCTCAAAACCTTTTATACTCTTCTTAACTATAATCGGTTCAATGACTCCATATTCCTTTATACTAGTAGTAAGCTCATCCAACTTTTCTGGATCAAACACTTTTCTTGGTTGATAAGGATTACTTCTTAATTCACTTAAATTAACTTGAACAACATCCTCTTTAGAAGTAGTTTCAACTATAGACTTTTCAAATTCATCTATATTAAATGCTTCATTACTAAATAATTGCTCAAGCCCCCTCCCTAGCGCTTTCCTCTTGTTTTCCATCTCTCTCAATCACTTCCTTCGCTAAATTAATATAAGCAAGTGCACCTCTACACTTTGGATCATATTCTAAAATTGGTTTACCATGACTTGGTGCTTCTACTAATCTTACAAGTCTAGGTATTATAGTATTAAACACTTTCTCTTTAAAAAATTTTCTAACATCTTCTACTACTTCTAAACCAACTAATGTTCTACCATCAAGCATAGTAAGTAATACTCCTTCAATATCCAATTTAGGATTTATCTTACTCTGTGTAAGTAATATAGTATTAAGTAACTGAGTAACACCTTCTAATGAATAGTATTCACATTGAACTGGTATTAAAACACTATCACTAGCCGCTAAAGCATTAGTAGTTAAAACTCCTAAAGTAGGTGGACAATCTATTAAAATATAATCATATCTATCTCTAATAGTATCAATTTGTAATTTAAGTTGATCTCCAATAATATAATCTTGCTCTGTCATAGCATTTTGCATTAATTCCATCTCAGCCCCGCTAAGATAAATCATTGATGGAATAATACTAAGATTTTTAAATTTAGTCTTAAGAATAGCCTCTTTAATATCACAACTATGCATTATTACATCATACACACTTTTACTAATATCAGCTTTATTAAGACCTAGTCCTGTAGTACTATTACTTTGAGGGTCAAAGTCAATTAACAAAACTTTTTTTCCCAAATGTCCTAAAGCACTGCTCAAATTAATACTAGTGGTTGTTTTGCCTACCCCACCCTTTTGATTTACAAGTGATATAACCTTTCCCATAATATACTACCTCACTATAAACAATTTTAGCACAAATCATAAAATAAATATACAGTTAATTTAATATATTTAGAATTATTTTGCCTATTATAAGAATAACATTTTTTTTAGTATTCTTCAAGAACAATTATAAAGAATAAAAAAGCTAAAATTAACACCTAACTTAAAAAGAAAATTATTTTTTTTATTTCTAATCAATAATTTCAATACCTCAAAATATATTATGTAAAACAAAAAACCAAAGATTTTATTCTTCAGTTTCTTCTTTAACATTTTTCTTAGTTTTATTACCTGATTTATAATCTTTAACTATTTCCTCAATCTCTTCCTTAGTTAAAGTTTCTTTTTCTTCAAGAGTATTTGCAAGTATATCAACTAACTTTTTATTTTTACTTAGAATATCCTTAGCTCTCTTGTAACACTCATCTACAATCTTTCTAATTTCCTTATCTATCTCAAGTGCTACAGCATCAGAATAATTTTTTGAACTATTAGTATAATCTCTACCTAAGAAAACTTCGCCACTTCTATGTTCTAATTGAACAGGACCTAAATCACTCATACCATATTCAGTTACCATACTTCTTGCAATATGAGTTGCTCTCTTAAAGTCATCACTAGCGCCTGTACTAATTTCACCTAAAAATAGTTCTTCACTAACACGTCCACCTAAATAACAAGTAATTCTTTGAAGAAGCTCATCTTTAGTAGAAATCATGGTTCTCTCTTCCTTTGGAAGCATTTGAGTATAACCACCTGCCATACCTCTTGGAATAATAGTAATCTTATGAACCTCTTCTCCATTAGGAAGTTCTATTCCTAAAACGGCATGCCCACTTTCATGATAAGCAACAACTTTTTTCTCAAATGGAGTAACCTTTCTACTTACCTTAGCAGGTCCCATAAGAACTCTATCACTTGCTTCATCCATCTCATTCATAGTAATACTTTCTTTATTTCTTCTAACAGCCAACAATGCAGCTTCATTAAGAAGATTTTCTAAATCCGCCCCACTATATCCAGGAGTTCTCTCAGCTAAATGCTTTAACTTAACTTCTTCAGAAATAACCTTTCCTTTAGCATGAACATTTAAAATTGCTTCCCTTTCTCTAACATCTGGTAAATTAACAGTAACTTGTCTATCAAATCTACCTGGTCTCAATAAAGCAGGATCTAAAACATCTGGTCTATTAGTAGCAGCTATTATAATTATTCCTTCATTAGCGCCAAAACCATCCATCTCAGTAAGTAATTGATTAAGTGTTTGTTCTCTCTCATCGTGTCCACCGCCAAGACCAGTTCCTCTTTGTCTACCTACTGCATCTATTTCATCAATAAATATAAGACAAGGAGCTGTTTGTTTAGCTTGTTTAAACATATCTCTAACACGACTAGCACCTACACCTACGAATAATTCAACAAAATCACTACCACTTATATAATAAAATGGAACTTTTGCTTCACCCGCTACTGCTTTTGCAAGTAATGTCTTACCAGTTCCTGGAGGCCCTACTAAAAGTACGCCTTTAGGAATTCTAGCACCTAATTTTTGAAACTTCTTAGGGTTTCTAAGAAAATCAATTAACTCTTTAACTTCTTCTTTCTCTTCATTAAGTCCAGCAACATCTTTAAATGTTACTTTTCCACCATCTTGATTTAACTTTGCTCTACTTCTACCAAAATCTAAAGTACCACCTTTACCTTGACTAAGCATAGCTCTCATCAAATAAAAAGTTACAATACCTATAAGTGCCAAAGGAATAATCTCCATAACAATAGATATCCAGCTAATACTACTAGAATCTTTATTTATATCAACATTTAACCCTTGTTTAGTAGTTTCAGCCAAAACTGTTTCAATGACACTATCAGTATAAGGCACTATAAGTTCAAATGTTTCATTATTCTTATATCCTTCTAATTTTCCCTTTAAATAATAAACACTATCTCTACTCCTTGGAGTAACCTCTAACTCATTTACTTGCTCCTTAGTTAAATTATTCATAAATTCATTATAATTTAACTCATGAACAATAGCACTTTTCATGTTATATAGAAAGAATACTATCATTACAACTGCAAAAAGCACCAAATAAGGCATAAATAACTTTGTCATACTTGTTTTCTTCTTCATTTGTTTTCTCCTCTCAATTTAATAATACTTTAGTATTATATCATACTCTTCTTTACTTTCTTTGTCAAATTTACTTTTCTTTAAACCAGGTAACCAAATTATAATGTTATTAGCATCACAAACTATAGGCCATATATTTCTATCTTTAGTTATCAATTTTTTCTCAATAAATATATCATTAACTTTTTTATGACCATCCATACCTTTAACTTCCATTTTATCTCCATTTCTTCTAGTTCTCACATGAAGAGGTAAAAGAACTTCCTTAGAACTTAATCTAGTAACATAATTAGAAGTATCATCACTATTACTAACCAATTCTATATTTTTTCCATTGGGCAAATTAACAACACTATTTATTTCTATTTCATAAATATCTGCCTGCTCATCATCAAATCCAAATCCTATCTCACTATAACTTTTAATAACCTTAACATTATTAGGTAAATGCACTATTGCCTGAGCTTTACTTCCGTTAATTAAATCAAATATAAGCTTTACATGAGTATTAGTAATAATGAATAAATCATCCCCATATATTTTCTCCAAAATATTATAAATTATCTTAGTCTGAATAAGATGATCCAATTCTTGAAACTTAGAAGTATCCAAAATACCATTTTTAAAAACTCTATTAAAGACTAAATTCATTTCTTTATCAATATAATTATTATATTCCATTAAAGTTTCACTAAACTTCAAAAATTTTTCATGAACCATAGGATCTTCTTCTTTAAAAAAAGGAAGAACATATTTGCGGTATCTATTTCTAGTATATACATCTTTCATATTAGACCTATCTACAAAATATTTAACTTTATTAAGTTTGCAATAATCTTCAAGTTCCTTTTTAGTTTTAGTTATAAGAGGTCTTAATATCACATAATCTTTTTTTACTATTCTTTTAGAAAAACCACTATATCCTTTAAGCGTACTTCCTCTTACAATTCTCATAAGAATAGTTTCCATAAGATCATCTCCATGATGTGCTGTCATAAGCATACTGGAATTATATTCCTTACAAATCTTATCAAAAAAATTATATCTCATAGTTCTTGCTTCATTATGAAAATTATCATCTCCATAATTTGAAATTTTCATATACTCAAAATGAAGTCCTTCTTTTAAACAGAACTTTTTTAAATAGTCCGCCTCTTCTTCACTTTCTTCCCTAAGTCCATGATTTACATGACAAACTACTACTATCAAATTTAGCTCACTCTTTAACTTAATAATAATATCAAGTAAAGCCATAGAATCTGGCCCTCCAGAAATTCCCAAACAAACAGTATCTCTGTAGTTTATACCACTTCCCTTGAGTAAATACTCATATATTTCTTCCATACTACTCTCCTAGTTTTTGCACAACATTAAGCTTATTATTATCTTTAATTAAATAAAATACTCCTGTTTTATCATAACCTAAATCTTTTTCATACTCCCATTGAGCACTGACTTTATATGCCTCATAACTATTATCATTATAAGTATAACTTTCACTTACTATTTCATTAATAGTTACACTACTTACAATAGGTAATTCTTGAACTCTATCACCATAAACATTATTTTTAATATGTCCATACATAGTATCACCTGAATGCATGATAAAATTATCTAACATATCATGATGAATAAATTCTGTTCCTCCAATATCACTACTAGTTATTTTATTATTCAAAGTATAAAAATCAGTAACAAATAATTTAGTTAACCCACCTGCATATTCTTCCCAATTTAATTCTTCTTTACTCAAAATCTCTTTTAATTCATCAAAATATGTTTTATATAAAGAAGTATCTAAATCATCCAAAGTATATCCATAAATCTCTAAATTATCTAATTCCTTTTTTGATTTAATTTCTTTATCATCTGTTATAAAGAAATCAAACACAACTTTAACAGAAGTTACAGCAACTATTATAACAGTTATTACAATAACTGAAAAGTAAAATAATCTATTTCTATTTATTTTTTTCTGCTTCTTTTTCATTTAAAATCACCCTTTCCAAATTATCTTTTTCCTTATCTATTAAATCATGTACTATTATAGATTTACTTACATCTAATCTTTCATCAGCATACTCTTTTATTCTTTCTATATATAGAGTATCTATAGGTTCCTCTGTTAAAGGTATGTATTCTTCTCTTAAATTATTATAAAATCCTTTATTAGTTAATACATCTCCATTAGGAAAAACTACTATCTTTTCATTACCAGAAAAAATATCATTACCAAGAGCATATTTATAATCAAATCCAAACATATTTGCTATTGTAGGAAGCACATCCCACATACCCATAACATCTGTAACTTCTCTTTTTAAACTATCACTACCATCCCAAATAATTAATGGAGTATTCTTAATTAAATCATATTTATAATTATCAAAACTTACAAATGTAGGATCATCTTCACTTTTTATATCTCCTGTCATTGGATCATAATTATATAAAAGACTTAAATTCTTTTTACCTAATTTACTTTCATGATCACCATAAAATACAATAATTGTATCTTCAAGCATTCCACTTTGTTTTAAAGCTTCAAAAAATTCTCCCAAAGCCTCATCAGCATAATGTGCACTTTTTAAATAATTACCCATCTCTGTGTCTTCTAAATATGGAACTGTCACAGTCTCTCGAATCTCTATTCCATTCGCATCATATTCACCTGTAGGTTTTTCAAAAGTAATGCTAAAATCTAATTCTCCATATTTATCTACATCTGCAAAAGGACTATGATTGCTAAGTGTTATTACAGTACCCATAAAAGGTTTATTACTATTTCTAATTTCTGTCAAAATTGGCATAACTTGATTAAAGAAAGATTTATCAGAAAGACCAAGACCTATAAAATTCTCATCATTCTTATCTGAAGGTACTATAAAACTATCTTTAGCATAAAACTTTTTATATCCTAATGACTTATACATAGTTTCTCTATTCCAATAACTAGCTGCATTTGCATGCATACTGAACGTATAATATCCTAAAGAATTAAATTTCTTTTGAATAGTTTCATAATTTCTATTAGAATAATTAACAAATACTGTACCACTAGAACTAGGTAATAATCCAGTACTCAAAGTAAACTCTGTATCACTACTAGTCCCTATACTTATTTGTGGATAAAAACTTGAAAAATATAACCCTTCATGAGCAATTTTATTCAAATTTGGAGTTATCTCTATTCCATTAATTTCTAAATCTATCAAATAATTTTGAATACTTTCTCCATGTATAAAGATAACATTTTTACCCTTAAATATATCAGTATAATCATTTTTCTCATGAGTATAATCTTTATTAGCATAAAAATCTCTAAAAACTTTTGCCGAACTATCATATCCAAACATAGGACTTATAGATGGTTGAATACTTTGAACTAAATCATTAAAGGTATAAAAATATAGACCAAATCTCTGTACTATAAAATCTCTATTCCATTGCTTAACTAATCTACTTCCTTCTTGATTAGTTAAAGTAATAATGATGAAGAATACAATTAATAAAGATACTGAAGATGTTCTAGTAAACATTTTCTTACCTTTTTCATATCTCCCTACAGTAAAATGATATTTCTTCTTAGAAAGTAATCTATTGACAATTATCAAAGTTATAGGCGCTAATAAATATATGAAATAAATAATTTTTAACTTGTGAGTTACAGAATCACTTACCTCTCCTAGCATAGACAAAGTTCCTAATAAACTTACACTAACAAAACTCATATAAAATGTATAATAAATATGATTTAAAATACATAAAAATGTATAAAAAGCATTAAGACCAAAAAAATACTTAAATTGATGCTTAGGATTTATCAAATATCCAAAAGATCCTAATAAAAGCACAACAGCTAAATCACAAAGTAACGCTTTAAAATCGTTAATAATCCCTATAGTAAAATACCTAAGAAGAAAACTTATTAAAACTGAAGTAATTACATAAGTCAAAAACAAAATATTTGTAGAAAAATATTTTTTTAATCTTCTAAGTAATCTCTTATATGTTAGTTTAAAACGTTCAGCATTAAACTTCTTTTTAATCTTTTCAAACATTCTACATTACCTCGGTATAAATATTATATCAAAAACATATAACATTTTCAATTAATTGAAAAAACACTATGTATACATAGTGTCAGTTATTAATAGTTGGTCTCTGTGTTGTTCCATTAGGATTTTGATCATTATAGTATATATCTGACTCTCCTAAATCTGCATAAAGAAGTGCAGAAAAAGTTTTTCCTTGATTTTGATTTTGTACTACACCTGTCTCAGGTAATTCCATAGTTAAAGTGTATGTTACACTTTGAGCCTCATTGCTAGCTGGAAAAGTCTTACTAACTATAGTATATGACTTCTTTTCTCCTGTAGAATCTAAAACTAAAGTTCCTACTGCACCATCTGACACAGAATCAACTTTAGCAGTTAACTCTGGCATATCATTAGTATAATCTAATTTAATATAAACTGTCTGTTCAACAACAGAAGGTGCTACTGTAATAGAAAAAGTTTTACTCTCTTTCCACCCAGGTTCAATATCAGTAGAAGCAACAAAATCACTACCACCATCAAATGTTACTCCACCTATAGTACTTGTAGAAATTACAACATCTCCTGGATTTCCTTCTATACTACCAGTAAAATAAGCAAAAGAGACACCCACCGCTGTAACTAAAACAGTCATTATTGTTAATACACTTAAAACAATCTCATACTTCTTTCCACTCATAATAAACCTTCTTTCTGCCTCACTTATTAAAGATTAGGATCTCCTTTAGCAACTATCTTTCCTTTAAAACTCTTACCTTGTAAAAAGTCTTGAGAAACTCCACTCTCTGTCAACATAAGTTTCAATTCACAATTATGAGTTACTCCAGTATTTATCATACCAGTTCCTATATTAGTACTTACTGTAGGAACCTTTCTAGGACTAGATACTTTAACTAAAGTATTCTTCTCACTTTCATTAATTTCTTTCCCATCCTTAACACTTGTACATTCTAAAGTATACACAAAATTAGCGTCATTTATATAATTCTCTTCTATTTCCCAAGCTAAAGTATAATTAGCATATAAATTATCTTCTGTACTTGTATTAACTATTGAAAAATTTAAAGTATCACTCCATCCTGGAAGAATATCTTCACCATTTATACTATCAGTAGTTTCAAACATAGCAAAAACCTGAGCACTCTTCAATACTGTTTCACCATTTTCTTCATTACCAACTACATTAGCAATATAAGCTGCATATGTTGTTCCAACTGCAACTGCTATAAAAGATAAAACTGGAATAACTGCTATAATAATTTCTTTAATTTTTGAATTTTTATTCTTTTTCTCTTCTTCCATACTTTCACCATTATTCTAAACTAATATAATAATATCATTTTTCCCATAAAAAAACAACAGTTCCACCAAAATTTTACAAAATATATTAAACGCAAAAAAAGTTAGCCTAATCATCGCTAACTTAATTTTCTTATTAATATAGTAAATTACTATGTTAAACTATTCTTATTGTACATTTGGTTTAGTAGTTGTTCCGCCTTGATTAGCATCGTTATAATAAACACCTTCTGCACTTTCTAAACCACAACTTACTGTAGCATTAAATCTCATACCTTGTTGAGCATTTTGATCAGTACCAGTTTCTTTGAAAGTAATTGAATACTTCATAGTCTTAGACTCACCAGATTTTAATGTTCCCTCAGCAATTTTAATCTTTTGAGGAGTACCAGCTGGTGTTAGTTCAGTAGTACCATCTGTATCAAAAGTTGCATATTTAACTATTGGTAATCTCTTATCATTAGCAGTAGCATCAATATTATCTCCATTTACATTTAAGAACATATCAATTACTTCATTCCCAGTTACTTCTAGATTACATACATAATTAACATCAAAATCAGATGTTCCTAAAGATACTGTAACATTTTTTTCTTCAGAAGTCTTACCAGGTAAGATACTAGTTAAATTCAAAGCATCAGCTGTATAACTAACTTTACCTAAAGTACCAGTTGTAGCTTGTACATCTGCACTATTTCCACTCATTGTTGTAGTGAAATACGCGAATGTAGCACCTATAATAGCAACTAATAAAGTAGCAATACCAATTACTGATAGAAAAATAGTTTGTCCTCTGTTATCGTTCATAGTCCTTTACCTCCTTTACTATATACAATCATATCAAGACTTACTAATAAAAGCAAGAAAAAGTTCAAAAAAAACACGACATTTTACAACAATAAAACACAAATAACTATTAAATTATTACTAAATTTACTTATAATATTTTACATTTAACAAATTATAATAAATAGTATATATTTTATACTTTTCGCTTTATTTTACTATTAAAAAACTGCAAAATTTGCAGCTTATCTAGTACCCACTTTTAATCTTCCAAAGAACACTTTTCCTATATCAAAACTTTGATCATTATTCATATTCTTAAATTCATAAGTAAATTCATAGTTATGTGTTTCTCCTGGATTAATAGTCACATTAGTGATTATCTTCTGTCCATTATTAGCAGAATATAATACTCTTCCCTTATCTGGAGCAATTAACTCCTGATTATTTCTCTTAACTCCAAAATAAGGTCTATTTTCATATGTAAAACTATTTACCATATCATCCCATTCAATATCATAAGAAATAACTTCACTAGTATTATTAGTAACTTTAAAAGATTTAGTAGCTTTCCATCCTGGAACCATCTCTACTGACTTAGGCAGAACATCTAAATAATCTAAACTATAAGTTAATCCTTTTTCATTTATATTGGCATCTTTAACTACATTCATAGATGTATCAATTAAATCTCTATCTGCTATTCTATCTTCATTAGTATCTAAATTAGCGTCTGCTTTTCCATCATCATTTAAGTCAATATTAATATCTGCTTTTCCGTCTCCGTCTATATCTATATTCAAATTCGGAATTCCATTTTTATCTAAATCACAATTTAAGAAACATTTTCCATTCGCTTCTTGATTCATTAAATTCTTATCTGGTTTTCCATCTCCATCTGTATCTATATTAATGTCTGCTTTTCCATCTTGATCATAATCCAAATTTAGATAATTTCCATCTCCCATACTTATATTAATATCTGCCTTGACATCTCCATCTGTATCACAATTCAAATCACACTTACCATCACCAGTGGTATCAATATTTATTTCAGCAAGTCCATCATTATTTGTATCTATGTTAATATCTGCTTTTCCATCTCCATCTAAATCAACATTTATCACTGGAAAATAACCATCTTTTATTAAACAATTAAGAACACATTTTCCATCTGTTTCTTGATTGACTAAATTTTCATCTGGTTTTCCATCTCCGTCTGTATCAAGTCCGAAAATAGCTTTTTCATAATCATTTCCATATGTAACATTAACATCTGGTTTACCATCGTTATTTGTATCTATGTTAATATCTGCCTTGCCATCTCCATCTGTATCTATATTTACCTGTGCTGTTCTTAACCCTAAAACATCACAATTTAAATCACACTTTCCGTTTCCATTCTTATCTAAATTAATTCTAGCAACACCTGTTCCAGAAAAATCTAAATTAGTATCAGGATATCCATCTCTATTTGTATCACAATTTATATCACATTTCCCATCATTATTTGTATCTTGATTAACTAAATTTTTATCCGCTTTTCCGTCTCCATTTGTATCTATATTAAAAAATGAAATTAAAGTCTTCTTATAACCTATATTAATATTTGGCTTATTATCTCCATCTGTATCACAATTAACATTACACTTGCCATCTCCATTTATATCTACATTTAAGTCTGGCCATCCATCTCCATCTGTATCTATATTAACGGCAAGAGATTTTCTAGCTTGAAAATAATTGATTATGACCACAGTAGTAGCAATAGTAGCACCTATAAATATTAGCAAAGCAAAAATCATCATAACTTTTTGCTTACCTCTCTGTCTCTTATTCTTAGGATCTTTAAAATATAACCTTTCTTCTTCTATGATTCTTCTTTTCTCTTCTTCTCTTCTTATATCTTCATATCTTTCTCTATTCATATTCTCTTCTCCTATTATCTAATATAAATGATAACATAAACAAATTGTTAAATCAAATGAAAAGATTACTACTTATCATAAATTTTACGAACTAATTTATACAAAAAGAACTGCTATAATTAATAGCAATTCTAATATTAATTCATTGTATCTACTCTAAGTTTAGCACTAAATGTCTTATCTTTATCAACATCTTGATTAAATTCCGTATTTCTAAACTCATAAGTTATTGTATAAACGTGAACCTCTCCAGGTTGAATAGAAACATTTTCAACTAAACTCTTACCTTGATCAATATTTCTAGGAACTCTAGCAGTTTGAATATCTGCCACTACATTTCCATTTCTTGATAAACCATAATATAAATTATTAGTTTCTGTAAATGTATTTATTATATTTGTCCAACTTATTTTATATTTAAGAACAGATGTACTATTATTCATAATAATAAATGTTTTACTTCCTGTCCATCCAGGTACTAAGGCATTACTATTTAATTGACTTGTATCAACAAATTTCAACTGGCCAAGTATTACTTCCTCATCATCGCATTTTTCATCACACTCGCCATCTCCGTCTGTGTCACATTCTTTAGTACAGTTTCCAGCATCGTCATAGCAGTTATAATCACATATTCCGTCCCCATCTGTATCACAATTCTTCGTACACATATTAGGTTTATCTGGATTTTCATAGCAATTCAAGTCACAGACTCCATCTCCATTTGTATCACAATTCTTTGTACATACTCCTGGGTTATCTGGATCATTATGACAATTTACGTCACAGACACCATCTCCATCAGTGTCACAGTTCTTTGTACATAAATCTGGTCTGTCTGGGTTTTCATGACAATTTCTATCACAGACTCCATCTTTATTATCATCACAATCATTCTGACAAGTACAGTTTCTATCACAAATTCCGTCTCCGTTATCATCACAATTTTTAGTACACACATCTGGATTATCTGGATTTTCATTACAATTTAAGTCACAGACTCCGTCTCCATCTAAATCACAGTTCTTTGTACATACTCCTGGTTTGTCTGGATTTTCATTACAATTTACATCACATTTTCCATCTCCATCTGTATCACAGTTCTTTGTACACACTCCTGGCTTATTTGGGTCTTCATAACAGTTTCTATCACAAATTCCATCTCCGTTGTCATCACAATTCTTTGTACATACTCCTGGTTTATTAGGGTCATCATAACAATTTACATCACAAACACCATCCCCATTTGTGTCACAATTCTTTGTACATACTCCTGGTTTATTTGGGTCTTCATAACAGTTTCTATCACAGACTCCATCTCCGTTGTCATCACAATTCTTTGTACATACTCCTGGTTTATTTGGATCATTATGACAATTCACATCACAAATTCCATCTCCATTTGTATCACAATTCTTTGTACATACATCTGGTCTATTTGGATCTTCATAACAGTTTCTATCACAGATTCCATCTTTATTATCATCACAATTTATTTTACAATAGCAATTTCTATCACAAATTCCGTCTCCGTTATCATCGCAATTTTCCTTACAAGTACAATTTACATCACAAATTCCATCTCCATTTGTGTCACAATTCTTTGTACATACTCCTGGTTTATTTGGGTCTTCATAACAGTTCATATCACAGATGCCATCTCCATTGTTATCACAATTTTTAGTACATACTCCTGGTTTACTTGGATCTTCATAGCAGTTTACATCACATTTTCCGTCTCCATCTGTATCACAATTTTTAGTACACACATTTGGTTTATTCGGATTTTCATAACAATCTACATCACATTTTCCGTCTCCATCTGTATCACAATTCTTTGTACATACTCCTGGTTTACTTGGATCTTCATAACAGTTTAAATCACAAATTCCATCTCCATTATTATCACAATTCTTTGTACATACATCTGGTTTTTTAGGGTCTTCATAACAATTTACATCGCATTTTCCATCCCCATTTGTATCACAGTTTTTAATACATTTATCATTATTATCATAACAATTTTTATCACATTTATCATCGCCGTTAATGTCACAGTTTTTATCACACTTTCCGTCTCCGTCTGTATCACAATTCAAATCACACTTGCCATCTTTATCTGTATCACAATTTAAGTCGCACTTTCCGTCTCCGTTTGTATCCAAATTCATATCTGGCTTTCCGTCTCCATCTGTGTCACAGTTTAAATCACAAATTCCGTCTCCATCTGTATCTTGGTTAGTAAGATTATCATCTGGTTTTCCATCTTTATCTGTATCACAGTTATAGTCACATACTCCATCATTATCTACATCTATATTTATATCTGGTTTTCCATCCCCATCTACATCTATATTTGTATCTGGCCATTCATCTCCATTTGTGTCACAGTTTAAATCACATACTCCGTCTCCATTTGTATCTTGATTTATTGGATTTCTATCTGGTTTTCCATCTCCGTTTGTATCAACATTTACATCTGGTTTTCCGTCCCCATCTATATCTAAATTCATATCTGGTAACTTATTCCCATTTGTATCTATATTTGTATCTGGTTTCCCATCTCCATCTATATCACAGTTATAATTACAGTTTCCAGTTCCATCAGTATTACAGTTTAAGTCACACTTTCCGTCTCCGTCTGTATCTATATTAATATCTGGTTTTCCATCTCCATCTAAATCCAAATTAGTATCTGGCCATCCATCTTTATCTGTATCACAATTCAAATCGCACTTGCCATCTCCATTTGTATCCTGATTTACAAGATTTTTATCTGGTTTTCCATCTCCATCTGTATCTATATTAAATATTGGTTTATCATCAGGATCTCCTTTTATAGAAATATTAATATCTGGTTTTCCATCTCCATTTGTATCACAATTGACATCACACTTTCCGTCTCCGTTTGTATCTATGTTTAAATCTGGTTTCATATCTCCATCTAAATCACAGTTCAAATCACATTTTCCGTCTCCATCTGTGTCTATATTAATATCTACCTTGCCATCTCCATCTAAATCCAAATTAGTATCTGGCCATCCATCATTATCTATATCACAGTTCAAATCACACTTTCCATCTCCATCTGTGTCTTGATTCATTAAATTCCAATCTGGTTTTCCATCTCCATTTGTATCAACATTAAATATAGCTGCATGTAACTTTCCAAATTTAGGATAACTTATATTAATATCTGGTTTTCCATCTCCATCTGTATCACAGTTTACATCACATTTTCCATCATTATCTAAATCTATATTTAAGTCTGGCCATCCATCCCCATTCAAATCAACATTAAGTTTATAAGTATTATTTCTAATATAATTAACAATAGACCAAGTTCCAAAAGCAGTAAGTCCTAAAAGTATAACAAAAAATATAAATATTAAAATAAATCTTTTTTTCTTCTCATCCTTTGTCTCAGCCATCTCATAATAAAGGCCATCCTCTTCTATAATTTTTTTCTCTTCCTCAGTATAAGGGTCTCTTTTTACACTCTTCATAAATCCTCCCTAGTATCTAACATAAATAATATCACAATAATACGCTTAAATCAAACAAAAAGAGTAAATCTATACACCATTACTCTTATTTTTTTTACACAATTTATCATAAATTATATTTAACAATATAAATAACCCAGTAACAATAACAAATAAATAAAAACTTAACCCCCTACTAATAAGCATTGCACTACCAAGAATTGATGTAGGAAACAAAGACTTAAACATTAACATAAATGCCCCTTCACTAGCGCCCACAGTTCCTGGCATAGGCATATAAGAAACAGCCATACTAAGAGAAGCTTGTAAAAACACAAATGTAAAAAAGTTTTCTCCTTGTAAACCTAAAGACTTAAAAACAAAATAAGGAACACTATAATACAAAATCATCTGAACTAAAGTTGTTAAAAAGATTTTAAATAGAATTAGTTTATGATTTTTTAAATAAACTGAACATTCATGATACTCATCTATTTGCTTCAAGCATTTATCATAAAATAAATCACTTTTTTTATAATGAATTTTCTTTAATATTTTATAAACTAAATTAATTATCTTTGTAACACTAACCTTAGAAAAAATCATCATAATCAAGAAAGTTAAATAAAGAATATTAATAATCATTCCCAAAAACATAAAATATTTCATACTACTAACAGAATTCATAAGTATATCAAAATTAATAATTAATCCTGTTAAAGATAACACACATAGTACTGCTTGAAAACTAGAAAGTTCTACTAACAAAGCAAGAGCACTATGAGAAATAGAAAGACCATCTTTAGCCATAAAATACAACTGAGCAGGATCTCCACCAGTTGAAGATGGAGTTATAGAACTAAAAAAGAATCCAACACATGCGTACTTAAACGATGATATAAAACTGACATCATGTCCTGTAGTTTTTAAAACTCTTCTAATGTTAATCCCCTCTCCACTTATAAAAGCAAACATACATAAAATTCCTATAAAAATAAACTTAAAATCAGTCTTATAAATATTATTAAGTATCAAATTAATATCATGATTTTTAAACACAACAAAAAAAGTACAACTAACACACAGAAAAAATAACAATAAGTAAACTATTCTAACCTTTCTACTTTTCATCATAACTATCAAGTCTCCTAAAATTATAACCTCTTTCCAACAAAATAGGCAAAGCTTTTTCTAAAGCTTTTAACGTTCTATAAGGAGCATTATTTTTTCCTCTTCCATCATGCAAACATATAATATCTCCTCCACGAACTCTATTAATAATTCTTGTTTTTATTTCATTCTCACTAATATTAGCACGCCAATCCTCTGCCATAACATTCCAAAAAACTAATTTTAATTTATACTTACTAACAAAATACAAACTAAATAAATTTATATTACCCCAAGGTGGTCTATAAAACTTTAAATCTTTTAAAACTCTTGTACTATCTCTAAAATCTTTAAAAGTTCTAAAAAATCCCATAAACCATGCATTTTTATGTTTTAAAGAATGAATACCTATTAAATGTCCTTCATGATACATTCTTTCTATTAAATCCTTATTTTTTAAAGCAAAATCTCCTACCACAAAGAAAGTACATTTAATATCATATTTCTTTAACAAATCTAATATATGATTAGTATATATACTAGGACCATCATCAAACGTCAAATACAAATTATTTCCATTTTTAGGACGTTTTAACTTATAAAATAACTTATAAAAATACGTTGGAATTACATCATATATTATAAATAGAACAATAACTATTATAACCCACTTCATAATAATTCACCAGTATAACTAACGTTTTCAAACTCTAACTTAACATTCCTCATATTATTTTTCATAACATTAATTTTTTCCTTTGCTTCTACCATTTCTATTATATCACTATGAATATATTTTTTATTCTTCCAAAGAACTTTTCCTATTCCTTTACGTTCAATATATAAAGCATTTCCTACTTCTTGAGCTAAAAAAGGTTTTAAACATAAAATAGGAGTTTCACTTCTTATAGCTTCACTCATTGTAATCCCACCTGCTTTAGTAACTATTAAAGTAGCTTTATTCATATACTCATAAACTTTATCTGTGAATCCTATAATATTTATATTTTTATATTTCATATATAACTTATTATAAAGTTTTTTATTATACCCTAAAATAACATTAACATGTATATTATCATACTTTTCAAGAACATCTAAAGAATTACTTATACCAGGAATTAACCCTAATCCACCGCCCATTATTAAAACTTCCGTTTTTCCTAAACTAGATTTATCACAAAACTCACTTTTTACGGGAATACCACTAACACATATATCTTTATTATTTATACCATTATACATTAAAAATTCCTTAGTCTCATTAGAAGATACAAAATATTTTGAAGTTCCACTATTTAACCATTCTCTATGAACATCCACATCCGTTATAACCGTATACATAATTATTTTACTTCCTGTTGTTTTCTTAAAAGCAGAAATATACTGTGAACATATAGGTAATACAGAAATAATCAAATCTATATTTTTTTCTTTTATTAATCTTTCTATTTTCTTAACATTAACCTTTTTTAAAGGAGCACTAGTACTTTTAGAAGCATACTTATTAAGAAAATTATACAAATGAGAACATTTTCCTACTAAAAAATCAAATAAACAATAAATTATTTTATTTAACTTAGGAAATAAATATTCTATTAAATCTATTACTTCTACATCACAATTTCCCTCTTTAATTATTTTATCCTTTATACTATAAGCAGCACTCATATGTCCAAAACCAAACTTACCTGCTAAAATTAAAACATTCATTTACTTCACCTCAAATTAAAAACAATTTTACACTGTAACCCAGTTGCTTTCTACCAATTACTAATTACTTTATGTCAATTTAATTTAACATTTATAATTATACATAAAAAAAGACTAATATTTCCTTACACTTTTGTAAGAAAAAACTAATCTACATATCTTTTGTTTTACTAGCTTTAACTCTCTCTTCTAATTCTTTTAACTTTATTGTGTTAGTTCTCTCTATTTCTTCAGTAGCATTTCTATAATTTAAACTTATACCTATAACAAAAATAAAAGCTAAAATATAAAGCCAAACCATAAGCATTACTATTGTACCAAGTCCAGCATAATAATGATTATAATCAGCAATATTTTTAATATAATAAGAATAAATCATAGTGACTATAAACCAAAGAGTAGTTGTAAACACTGCACCCTTAGTAACATACTTACTCTTTATCTTATCATCTGGTGCGATTACATAAATAAGCTTTATAGCAAAATACATAACTAATAAAGTAACTGGAACATTTAAAACTGGATAAAGCATTCTTAAAATATCTACTATAGAATTTCTAATACCTAAACTCATACAAATATTTATAATTTGCTCACCAAATAAAGGCACTATTAACATAAAAGTAAAAAGTAAAAATATAATAAGCGTAATACCAAATGCTTTTATTCTTCTTTTAATAAAATGCTTATTCTCCAAATTAAATATCATATTAGACGCGACTATTATTGAATCACTACCATTACTAGCTAAGAAAAAAGAAACACCTAAGTAAATCATAAAACCAAACGAAAAATTTTGCTCAGAAAAAATTGGAGTAATAAGTTTTACTAAATCTTCACTTAAATTATTAGCAATAAAATCGGTAATAAAAGAAGCAGATAAGTTAAAAGAAGTTGCTATTAAAATTACAATAGATATTATAGGTACAGCACTAAGCACAAAATAATATGCTAAAGTGCTAGGCAAAGTAAGCATTTCTGGCTTCTTCATAATATCTAAAACGTTTTTAATAAACTCTTTTATCTTATCTATCATCTTTACTATTCACCTTTATTCTTTCTCATCATAATTAGTGCTTCATTTATAGCATCATCAATAGTGGTTGACTCTGCATTTATCATAGAATATCCTACACTAGCGCCATATTCATAAGGCAAATTTTTAAATTCTTTTAATAATTTATTAACATATGTTACAATTTGCTTTTCTTCATATCCTACTAAATAAACTAGAAATTCATTTCCATCAGTTCTAATTATTTCAGAATTTTCTCTTTGAGTTTTTATTAAAATTCCAGCAGCACCCTTAATTTGTTTGTCACCTTCCTCATGTCCCTTAGTATCATTTATAGTTGATATACTATTAAGATCAACTACAACAATAGCTTGAGGATAAATCTTATTAGACTCCCAATAATTAAGATTATCATTCAAATAATTTCTATTCTTTAAATTAGTCATGACATCTAAATACATCATTTTATCTTCTTTTTTAATTTTCTTAGTAACTTTAACTTTCTTATTAAACTTAAATAATAAGAATGATATTGCTAAAACTAATACCAAAATATAAGTTATATTACTTATAACAAACTGAATAATTATATTTGCATTAACATCATGAAGTGAACTACTAACTGCCATATTATGAACAGACTTATTACCTAAAGTAGTTAGATAAAAATTAAACATATCATTAAGTACTTTATTATCATTATTCAATAAGAAATTATTACTAACATCACTCATACCTATATATTTAATAACATAATTTTTAAGCTTACTATTTTTATAAAAATCAAATGTACTTTTCTCCATTACTATTACATCTTTATTATTCAAACTTTTAAATAATTCTTCATAATTATTAAATACATGAACCTCTATTTGTTTTTCTCTTATAAAATTAAATAATCTAGTCTTATCAACCATCTTAATATTATCATCTTTTATACTTTCTAAACTCTCAACTGGTATAACATTATCTTGATGCGTAATAATAACATAATTTATATTACCTAAACCAACACTTGATTTATAATTAGAATTACTAATATTATAATAATTAAGTACCAAATCAACTTTCTTTTGATTTAAAGCTTCATTTAATTTCTGTACATCTGTATATTTAATATATTTATATGTAGCGCCTGTCATATCTGCAAATAAACTTAAATATTGATTAGTAACCCCACTAAAACTATTATTGATTTTACCTTCAAACGGCATGTTGTCTATATATCCAACTAACAAGTCATCCCCAGTAATAGTTTCCTTTTCAAGTTCACTTAATTTATAAGATTTATAATAAAGTGATAAAAAATGTTTATTAATACTTGAATATATATTATCTTCCCATTTATTGTAAAACTTTTTAAAGACACTACTTAATATATCTTCATTACTATCTGGCGTAGATAAAACATAATGTGAGTGTAGTCCTTCTATATGATACACAATATTATATTTATTATACACTATATCTGTCATATATTTATACATAGGAACAATCGCGTATATTATAGTATCATTCATAGATTCATCAATAGTTTCAAAATCTCCATATCCTTGAAAACTTAAGCTATAACTTTTTAAATAATCTGATATATAATCTTTATCTGTACTAATAGTGCCTATAACTTGATTACTAATTGTAGATAAATCCGTAATTTGATTATCCAGTTTACTTATCAAAACATAATGATCAGTATAAAAAACTAAATCATTCTTTGAAACATCATTTTTATTTAAAAGCTTATAAGCATCTGCTGAATTACCATCAGTACTTACAGTAATATTAAATGTAAGACCAGTATCTTTTTCCATTTCTCTTAAATAATCATAAAATACTCCTTCACCATTTTCACTAAAAATTGGCAAATTAGATTGAACATTAACCTTTTTAACATCAGAAACATTACTATTAATCCAATTTTTTTCAGCAAAAGAATAATTATTTTTAGAATTATTTACATAATACAATATTCCAAATATAAGTACTAATAATATTAAAATTAACCCCGTTATTAAAAAATATTTCTTTTTATTATTTTTTTTCATAAATGCTCCTTAATTATTAGTCCAAACTATTTGTGAATTTTCTGAATTTTTCATACCTTGCATTGGAAATATAGTAGTTTCTTCAGTATTACCATTACAAGTTATCAAAAATGAAATATCATAAAATGATTTTTGTTCATCAGTAAATTTTTCTAAAGCTTTAACCCCCATACTCTGAGCATCCACTTTACTAATTCCCACACTAACATCCATTATAATATATATTACTTTTCCTCTAATATCTACTTTAAGACTTTCAATACCACTTTCATATAAACCTCTTATATCTTGTTCTATAGTCTCACTTATAGGATAATTTTCTATTCCTTCTAATCTATTTCCATATTTATCTCCATCTTCACTATAGAAATAAGATATTAATCCTACACCTATACAAATTAAACTTATTAAAATAATTATTGATAGAACAAATAAAACCTTATTCTCTTTTATTAATTTTTTCATTCTTTTCACCTCTTGTTTTTAATTATACAATATTTTATTAATTTATGCTAGTTTACATAACCATATATTAACAAATAGAAAATTCTTATACAATTAAGTATAAGAATTACCTTAAATTAGTTTCCATTATTTTTACTATAAATTACTTTAGTATCTTTTCCATCACTTAAATAAATATCTTGGATACTTATCCCTTTAACTGGAATATTTATTTTAAACTTACCACTCTCATATTTACTAGAGATTAACACTTCTTTAATATTAACATAAAGTTCACTACCTACTAATTGATATTCATAATCTTTATAAGCTTTACCAGAACTAGTTAATATTCCATCAATGATTACATCATTATTAGAAACTGTAACTTTATTTATAACTACATCATCATAAGCATTACTTCCTATAAAAATCATCTTAAAATAAATTCCCCCACCTATAACTAATCCAACTAATAATAAAATAATAGCAATTTTTATAAATTTATTCATTTAAAAACTCCTTTAACTCAACTTCTGTCCATATATTTATACCAAGTCTAAGTGCATCATCATACTTTTTCCCTGGATCTAATCCGACTATAACAACATCTGTCTTACTTGAAACGCTAGTGCTTGTATTTCCACCCTTATCTTCTATAATCTTCTTAATTTCATCTCTAGTAATAAAATCAAAAGACCCTGTTATAACAAATCTTTTTCCACTAACTCTATCATCTTCTTCTATATGACTAGCTTCATATTTAGTATTTATTCCTAATTCTATTAATTTATTAATCTCTGCCATATTATTTTCATCTTTAAAATAATTAATAATACTAGTAGATAAAATATCCCCTACATCTTGAATAACTACTAAATCTTCATAACTTGCTTTCATAAGTGCTTCTAAACTTTTAAACTTAGTAGCAAGAACTTTAGCTGTTTTAGTGCCCACTCCATTAATACCTATAGCATTAATTAATCTCTCTAATCCATTTTGTTTACTATTTTCTATTGCTTCCAACAATTTTTCTACACTTTTTTCTCCAAAACCCTCTAACCTAATTAGTTTATCTTTAATATTATAAAGATTATAAATATCACTGTAATTTTTAATAAAACCATAATTATAAAAGTCTTCTATAATTCTTTCTCCTAAACCATCAATGTTCATTGCATTTCTACTAACATAATGACATAGACTCTCAATTTTTCTAGCAGGACAATGATCATTTACACAAAAACTACCGACTATATTATCAAACTTTTTAAGTTCACTTCCACATATTGGACACTTAGTTGCCATAACAAATTGCTTCTCTTCGCCAGTTCTTCTATCTAACTTAGCTGAAACAACTTCTGGTATAACATCCCCTGCTTTTCTAATAGAAACTATATCTCCTATTTTTAAATCTTTACTTATAACATAATCTTCATTATGAAGAGTCGCACGAGATATAGTAGAACCAGCAACTATAACTGGTTCTAAAACTGCATTAGGCGTAACTGTTCCAGTTCTACCAACCGTAAAAATAATATCAACAAGTTTAGTCAATACTTCCTCAGCAGGAAATTTATAAGCAGTCGCCCACTTAGGATACTTTGCTGTATTTCCAAGCTCATTCTGAGTTTTAATATCATTTACTTTTATAACAACTCCATCTATATCATAAGAAAGACTTTTTCTTTTATTTCCTCTAGTATTTATAAAATCTAAAATACCCTCTACATCACTAACTTTAGTACTCTCAGTATTAGTTTTAAAACCTAAATCTCTCATAAACTCTAAAGCTTCAAAATGAGTTTTAATACCATAATCTAAAGGATTAGGCAAATGATAAATAAAAGTATCAAGTTTTCTCTGTGCCACTATTTTACTATCCAACTGCCTAATACTTCCTGCTGCTGCATTTCTACAATTTTGAAAAAGTGGTAATCCCTCAACCTCACGCCTTTTATTTATTTCTGTCAAAACTTTCTTAGGCATATATATTTCTCCTCTAACCTCAATAGTTACAGGTTTACTTAAAGAAAGTGGAACACTTTTAATAGTCTTTACATTACTAGTAATATCCTCTCCAACAGTACCATCTCCTCTAGTCGAAGCTGAAATTAACTGTCCATTTTCATAACTAAGAGAAACTCCTAAACCATCTATTTTGAGTTCACAAACATATTCTGGATTAACTCCTTCTTTCTTTATCTTTCTATCAAAATCTCTTATTTCTTCTTCATTAAATACATTAGAAAGACTTATCATAGGGATTTTATGTCTATGCTTACTAAAACCTTCACTTACTTCTCCACCAACTCTTTGTGTTGGACTATCTTGCCTAATAAATTCTGGATTTTCTTGTTCTAAATCAATTAACTCTCTTAAATATTTATCATATTCTTGATCTGTAATAGTTGGATTATCTAAAACATAATAATTATAATTTGCTTCATTTAAAATACTTACTAACTCATTTATTCTATCCATATTTTATTCACCACACTTATTATACAAAAGAAATAAAAAAAAGAAAAGTGAATAAAAGTACCAAATAGTTTTGCTTCTTATTATTTAACTATCAAAAAATTATTTAATATCAACGTTTAAAGAATCTGCTATTCTTCCAAGAACTTCTAAAGTAAAACTTTTCTTCATTTTTAGACTTTCAATTTTAGCAATATAGTTCATAGAAACACCAACTTTATCAGCTAATACTTGTCGAGTTAAACATTTTTCTTCCCTATACTTTTTAATATTGACTCTTACAATATCATAATAATCTTTTTCATTTTTCATTAACTTGCTCATCTCTTTATACTCTATAATATTATTTTAACTAATTGTTACAAAATTAACTAGTCAACTTTTTTATTAATATTTTTCTACACAAAACTAAAACACAAATAATTATAACAATTGATAAAATCACAACATTATCAAATCCCATATAAAAATTAAGATAAACTAAAACATTATAAAAACTATGAGAACAAATAGGATATAAAACATTTTGTGTTTTCAAAAATATATAAGAAAATATCATAGCTATACAAAAAATATAAAAATATTCTAATCCTTTAGCAGAATGACTAAACGAAAAAATCAAACTACTAATTACTGCAATATGTTTATCATACTTAGGATAATTTATAATTCTGTAAGGTAAATATCTATATATATATTCTTCTATTAAAGGCACAAAAGTTACAGAAAATATAATATAAGGTAAACTTGAAATAGAAAATTGTCCTCTACTACTAACAAATATATTAGCATTTTCTAATAATATAGAAACTAACAACATAAATGAAGCTAACAAAACAGAAAATGATACTAAATTTATAACATTAAAATTATTCTTAAAACTCTCAAAAATATTATTTCCAAGTCTTTCTTTTAATTTACTTTCTATAAAATAAATAACAAATAATATAATTAAAGCACTTAACAAATATTGCATTTACATTTCAACTTTCTTCAAACTTTTATGATTTTTCATTAATTGTTTAAGTCCATCTTTATATCCAAAAGCTATTGTTGCCAAACTTCCTTCTATTTTTACTACTACTCCGTCTCCATACTTTTCATGATGAACCCTGTCTCCTATATTTAAATCTTCATTTCTTCCATTTTCATACATCTTTCCAACATTTATTTGAGGTGTTTTTTGAATATTACTTTCAATTAAATCTACACTAATTTCATCTATAAACCTACTAGGCATATTCATAGTTGTTTTCCCATATAGAGTTCTCTTTTTAGCATTAAGCAAAAATAATTTTTTTCTAGCCCTAGTGATACCAACATAACAAAGACGTCTTTCTTCTTCCATTTCACTAGGTGTTTCATAACATCTATTATGTGGAAAAATACCTTCTTCCATTCCTATAAGAAAAACATCATCAAATTCTAATCCTTTAGCAGAATGAAGAGTCATTAAAGTTACACCATTTTCAACTTCCTTATATTCTTTCATATCACTTACTAAACTAATATTTTCAAGAAATTCATCTAAATTATAAATTCCTCTCTCTTCAAAAGCTAAAGTAATACTTTTAAATTCTTCTAAGTTATCTAAACGAATTTCACTTTCTAAACTATTAGTATCCTCTAGTTCTTTTTTAATTCCACTTTTTTCCAAAATCAAATCAACAAGTCCACTTAAATTAGTGTTCTTACTATCTTCTTTTAATTGCAAAATCAAATTTTTAAATTCTAACTCTTTACCACTTTCTATTACTTCAAACATACTAGTATCTCTAATATTAGCTTCAATTCTAAGTTTATCTATAGTCTTTAATCCTATTCCTCTTTTAGGAACATTAATAACTCTTTCCAAACTTACATCATCATTAGAATTATATATTAAATGTAAATATGCTATTAAATCTTTTATTTCTTTTCTATTATAGAAAAAATAACTTCCTACTATTTTAAATGGAATACCTTCTCTTAAAAAAGCTTCTTCTACTACACGACTTTGCCCGTTTGTTCTATATAAAACTGCAATCTCACTAGGTTTTTCTCCATTAGCAATTAATTTTTTTGTTTCGCTTACTACATATTTAGCTTCTTCTAACTCTCCATCACATCTAACATATTTTATCTTCTCACCATCACCATTATTACTCCAAAGATTTTTTTCTTTTCTTTCAGTATTATTTTTAATAACCTGATTAGCTGCTTTCAAAATATTATTAGTACTTCTGTAATTTTCATCTAAAACTACCATATTAAGATCAGGATTATCTTTCTCAAAATTAAGAACATTCATATAATTAGCAAATCTAAAAGAATATATTGATTGATCCATATCTCCTACAACAAACAAATTTCTATACTTACTAGCAAGCATTTTGCAAAGTTCATATTGCACTCCATTAGTATCTTGATATTCATCTACTAAAATATATTGATAATGTTCTTGATACTTATCTAAAACCTCATCACTTTTCTTAAAAATCTCTAAAGGTAAAATAAGTAAATCATCAAAATCAACACTATTATTTCTCCTAAGCGTATCTATATACTTTTTATAAATTTTAATTACTGCTTCATCCAATTCGCCTTTCATAAACTTTTGATATTCTTCTGGTGTTAAACCTTCATTTTTTGCAAAACTTATCTTATTCAAAATATATTTAACAGGAAACTTCTCACTATCTAAATTCATTTCTTTAATAAACTTTTTAATAATTGAATTAACATCATCTCTATCTAAAATTGTTATATTTTTATTATATCCAAGTACATCTGCATTTTCTCTCACAATTTTTAAACCTAAAGAATGAAATGTCCCTATAAAAATTTTATCAGCTTCATCTCCAATAGAATTATGAACTCTCTCTCTCATTTCTCTAGCTGCTTTATTTGTAAAAGTAATCGCTAATATATTTTGTGGTCTTACACCTTCATTTATTAAATAACAAATCCTTTCAGTAAGAACTCTTGTCTTTCCACTTCCCGCTCCTGCTAAAACTAAACAAGGCCCTTCCTTATGCAAAACTGCTTCTCTTTGTCTATCATTTAATCTATCAAACATAACACCACTTCCACTTCTAAAACTATTATACAATTAAAAAAAATAAATTAAAACTATTGACTTTTAATCTATTTTAATAATTATCTCTCCATCTTTACTATATAAATATTTTTCTCTAGCATATCTAGCAACATATTCAGCGTCTTGTAACTTATTAATTTCACTTTTTAAAAGTTCTTCTTCTTCTAACCTAGTTGCAAAAGCTTCCTCTAATTCTTTCTTTTCTTTCATATTAGAATAAATAGTAGACCAATAAGAAAACATGTTACTAACAAAAAAACCTAGTAACGGTACAAAAATGATAATTAAAACTGTTATTCTTCTTTTATCTTTCTTATTAGCTTTCTTCATAATCTCCCATCCTATATAGAATAGTACCACATATCACATAATGATTCAATTACTCATCGTACAACTTTACACAACAAAATTTGCATTTTTACATTTTTACTATTACTAACAATTTATTTTTTTACTATTCTTTTTACTTTAACATACTTTTTAACTTTTATTAACTTTCTTAAAAACTTATATCTATTAACAAATAATATAAATCCAAGCAAAAATGCAAACACGAAATAAATGTGTATAACTCCATAGTTAATAACTTTTATTAATAGAAAATATACTAATGCTAAATCAGTAGTAAATAAAATGTTGATAACTATCCTATATAAAAGGGAAGATAAATAAATAAAATTATAATTAAAATTAAATAAAT
This sequence comes from uncultured Bacillota bacterium, assembly GCA_947650795.1. Taxonomy (GTDB): domain Bacteria; phylum Bacillota_I; class Bacilli_A; order RF39; family UBA660; genus MGBC139354. The sequence goes on from CANSWR010000001.1 coordinate 126,312, forward strand.
AACTAACAAAAATACCATATCCAAAAGAGAATAATAAACTAATTATTTGAGTATCTAAACTCATTTAAACAATTTAGAAAGTACGCTCTCCTTATTTACTTTCTTTCCTCCACTTTCTAAATAATTCATACTATTAACTTTTCCCTTTATAGATAAAGTCCCTTGAAATGTATCTAATTTAATTAATTCTAAACCTTCTCCCTTTATTAAAATAAATCCCATAATACTCTCTAAAAAAAACTCTTTACTGTCAAAATTTTCTAACTTCTTAACACCTGTTATTAATACGTTCTTTCTCTCATTAATACTAATTGCATGATTAAAATTATTACCTAGTTCACTTGTTCTATCCATAGTATCACCTATTAAATAATATGCGTAAACTCTTATATTATACTAATTAATTGATATTAATAATCTTAACATTTTTATCACGTTTTATCTCTTTTATGAAAAGAGAAGGATTATTCTTAGGTGTCAATAAATATACATAACTTTTAGTTCTAGTAAGCGCTACATAAAATAATCTTCTTTCTTCTTCATATAAAAAAAATTGTTTTTTCTTTACCAAAGATAAAATTTTTTCATCTTTACATTTAGATGGAAAACCAAAAATATCATTAGAAAGATTTAATACAATAACTATTTCACTTTCCAATCCTTTAGAAGAATGAACACTCATAAATCTTATTTTTCTTTCCTTAAATTTTTCAAATTTAATATAATTATTTTCTAACTTTTCATACGCTAAAAACTTAGTATATTTTTTTATATCAAAATTATTTCTACTAATTATTAAAATCTCTTTATCAGAAGAAACAGTTTTTAATATAGTTTCTAAAACATTATCAATTTCACTAAAATATACAACATTAATAGGTTTATCTAATCTTTTATTACTAAATAAATTCTTTTTTATCTGTATTGGATTCTTCATAACAAATTTTCCACTAGTGTTAATAAGTTCCAAACTATTTCTATATGTATTCTCTAGTTTATATATAACAGCATCTTTATAGTAATTTTTAAAGTTTAAAAATATTTCTAAATCACATCCAGAAAAATGATAAATTGACTGATAATCATCTCCAACTACACACAATCCTGCATTATTAATTTTAACTAGCTCTCTAATAAGATTAAATCTAAGAAATGAAGTATCCTGAAATTCATCTATAATAAAAAACTTAAAAGCCAAATTATTATTGTTATTAGAAAGACACTCTTTAGCTAAATTAATCATATCATCAAAATCAATAGAATTAGTACTTAACTTTTCTCTTTCATATACAATGTAAATAGCATAAATAATTATGAGGAAATTATTATACCTATGATTACCTAAATAATTTAGAAATACATTTTCATCATATCCATTACTTTTCATAAGATTTATAAAAGTTATTATTGTTTTCTTTAACTGAACTAATTCCTTACTTTCAACTATCTCATTCCACTTTTTATCATTTTTTAAAATATAAAAATGAAATAAATCAAACACTTTATTTTGTAATATCTTATTTCCAAAACATCTACTATAAAAAAACTCATCTACAATATAAGACAACAAATCATCTGATGAAATATTATAATCAACATTTAACTCTTTTAAAATAACTAAAGCCAATTTATGAAAAGTATAAGTAGGAACATTTACTCCGCAATTTTCTAAAATAGACTTTTTTAAACTATTAGTAGACTCATTAGTAAAAGAAATACAACATATCTCATCATATTTATAAATATTATTATCTATTAAATATTTAATCTTTCCTATTAAAGTTAAAGTTTTACCACTTCCAGCTCCAGCGATTATTAAAGAATATTTCTTATTTTCTAAAATAGTTAACATTTGTTGTTCATCTAATTTATAACCATTTACTATAATTTTATTCATATATTTTATTAATAAAATCCTTTCCTTACTTACTATATACGACATTAATATTAGTAAACGCTTTTATTTTATAGAAAAAAAGAACTTAAACATTAAGTCTAAGTTCAAAAATTATTCTTCGTCTTCAGATACTTCTTCATCAGCTGCATTTTCATATGCATCTAATATTGTTTTTTCAAACATACTACGTACTTCTTGACTAATAGGATGACATATATCTCTATAATTTCCTACACTTGTTTTTCTACTAGGCATTGCAATAAATAAACCTTTTGTACCTTCAATTATTCTAATATCATGTACAGCAAATTCATCATCTAATAAAACTGATGCAATACCTTTCATACGAGAATCTTCTTTCTCTACTTTACGAATACTTACGTTAGTTATCTTCATCTTTTCTTCCTCCTTGTAACTATACTCTAATTATAAAACCATTTTTTTTATAAGTCAAACATTACTTCACTTTTAACTGTACATCTTTTGTCAGTACATCAGAAAAAGTAAAACTTTTAATTAACTCAAAAACTCTCACAGTAAAAATATTATTGTAAACATTCTCTATTCTACCCTCATAATATTCATATTTATTTCTACCAACATTAACTTTTACAAACACATCTTTACCTCTTAAACCGCTTATAATTGATTTAATTTTTTGTATATTCATTTATTCCTCATTTCTTGGATAACCCACGTACATAGTACCCTTACTTTTTAATCCTCCTATTCCATCTTTTCCATACTTAGTTTTTTCTAATAAAGTAATTAAATCTGCACTTTCACTTCTATCAAGCAAACTTAAACTAGTTGCAATAATAGCTGGATCTAAAGCATGAATATTAATTTTTTTAGGACTAGACGCAAACGTAGAACCACTTTTAATTAACTCTTCATAATTACTTTGACATGCACCTGCAATTATAATTAATTTATCATTACTCTTTTCATACTTTCTTGCCTCTAATACAGTTTTACAAAAATTTTCACTATTTTTATAATTTCCATTTCCATCTTCTCTTTTTTTAAAATATGCGTCATGTCCAGTAACTACTAAAATGTCTGGATTATATTGTTTTAAAAATTTCACAACTTCTCCAGGCATTTCACTTTCTTTTAAACTTTTACCAAAAGCTAAAACATTATTTTTTTTATAAAACTCTAAACACCTATCTAAATAAGATTTATCACTATCTAAATGAAGCACTTTACCTGGTATATAAAAATATTCACTTCTATCTAAATTACGAAATAAATCTATATTAGGAAAAAAATTATCACTAGCGTTTCCTCTTTCACACGGAACTAAATCCTTAATAGGCGCATCTGCTACTAATCTAATATCAACACCTTTAAGTATACACTCTGATCCTTCAATTTCTATTACTTCAAAAACAATATCATTACCATAACTTTTCCTAGTTACGCAATCACCAATACCTATCATAAAACCCCCAATTAAATATATGTTTTCAAAATTAAAGTATGAAAAAAATTGACTAATTAGCCAATTTTATCAATAACTTTTTTATGCTCTTCACTTCCTAAATATGAACTATCTAAAGTATTATCCTCACTTAAATATTTTAATTTAAACTTTAAAATTCTTCTAACAGATTCATTAATCCTTTCTTCACTAAAATTATCTTTAATAGTATTTACAGCAAGTCTTGGATTTCTAGGCATTAATAAAATATCAACACCAGCTTCCACTGTTTTCTTATAAATATCTTCATCACTATAATAATTAGTTAAAGCTTTCATATTAAGCGCGTCACTTATAACAATACCATCAAACCCTAATTTCCCTCTTAAAATATCTCCTATAACTTTTTTAGACATAGTAGACGGTGTATTATCTCCAGTAATATTAGGAAGAGCAATATGCGCTGTCATAATCATTTTAGCGCCTGCTTCTATTGCATTCTTAAAAGGTTTTAATTCTAATTCCATAAGTTCTTCATAACTCTTAGTTACAATAGGCAAACTACTATGTGAATCAGTAGAAGTGTCCCCATGACCAGGAAAATGTTTAAAAGTACTAATAACACCATTTTCTTCTAACCCTTTAGACATAGAAATTGCCATTTTAGAAACAGTTAAATAATCACTTCCAAAACTTCTATTACCGATTACTTGATTATCTGGATTAGAAAAAATATCAACTACAGGTGCATGAACTACATTTATACCTAAAGTTCTAACTTCTTCTGCCATAACTTTGCCAACTTCATACGCTAGACTCTCATCTTTCATATCTCCCAACTTTTTCATAAATGGTATATTTACAGGAGAAACATCTGTTAATAACTGTAACCTCTGTACTCTTCCACCTTCTTGATCAGTAGAAACAATAAAAGGAAGACTACTATAACTTTTAATATCACTAACAAACTTTTTAGTATTCTCATATGTAGTATAATTATTTTGCATTAATATAAAACCAGAAGGTTTAACATCCTCCAATATAGACTTTAACTCATCATTAACTTGACTAATATTATAATTAATGATTATCATTTGACCTATTTTCTCTTCTAAAGTCATTTTTTCTAAAAGTTCATTTATTTTAATATCAATATCATCATTCTTAGCATTTACTTTTTTAGTTTCTTTATTTTCATATTTAGAAAAAATAGTAAAACTCATTAATAAAGAAAACAAAACAATTCCGACTATCCACTTTATATTTTTCATAATTAACCTCTAATAATATTATAAACAAAAAATTAAATATTATAATGAATTAAAAATATAAGCAAAATCACTTATAGATAATTGTTCAGCACGAAAAGTTAAATCCTTATCTAATTCTTTTAAAGACTTTTCTATTTTATCTAAATTATAACTTTTTAAATTATTTCTAAGATTTTTCCTCTTTTGTTTAAAAGCATCTCTAACAAACTTAAAAAACATTTCTTCATCAGTAACTGGAATTACTTCGTTTTTTCTAACAAACTTTATAACAATGCTATCTACCTTAGGTTTTGGAACAAAGCAAGAATTACTTACCAAAGTAACTTTAAAAATATCAAAATAATACTGCAAACTAACAGATAAACTATTATAATCTTTTGAATTTGGTTGTGCTTTAAATCTATCCCCAACTTCTTTTTGAACCATAATAATCATTTCATCTATATTAGTTTCCATAATAACTTTATTAATAATAGGCGTTGTAATATAATAAGGCAAATTAGCTATTAAATGAATTTTACTATAATTATAATCTTTTAAAATACTTTTTAAATCTACATTTAAAAAATCACAAAAATACAAAGATAAATTACTAGCTTCTATTTTATTAAGCTCCTCTTTTAATCTTTCATCTATCTCAAACGCTATTACAGGAACACCTAGCTTAACTAATTCTTTAGTAATTGATCCATTCCCTGGACCTACCTCAAGAATAATTGAACCTTCTTGAATATTAGCACTTTCTATTATCTTTTTCTTTATATTATTATCTATCAAAAAATTTTGACCTAAACTCTTCTTAAACTTAAAATCTTCCATTAATTATACCTATTTCCATATTCATTAATATAATTATCACTATAAGTATAAGACCCCCATGATCTAAAACTATAAAAATGATTATTTCTCACTCCATTAAGAGCATCATTTACAACTTCTTGAACTAACTGAGTATTAGGTGTTAAGGTTCCATCTGCATTCAAATATCTTAAATAATATCCATCTAAATATCCAGAAAATTGTCCTCTACTTGTAATAACTTCTATTGGAGACTTACCAGATAAATCACTTCTATTTAATATAACAGAAGTAACTGCTAAAATATCATCTCTAAATCTATTACTTTCTGCTGAAATAACTGCTACAAGCAAATTAAAATCACTTATAGATAATTCATATTTATTATTATTGTTAGTTACCTCAAAACCCTTTTCAGGTAAACTTAAATACTTCTTTAACACTGAATTTTCTTCTAAATATATATCTTCTTTATTATCATCAATAACTTCATGTACTAAAGCTTTTTCTTCATTATCATTTTCAATGGTAATAGAATTATAAACCACATTAGTCGTCTTACTTAAAGCGAAGATAACAACAAAAATCAGACTTAACCTAGTATAAGTAAACCATTTCTTGGGTTTATATATTTTCTTCATATACACTCTTCCTTTTCATACATAATTATATCATGCTATTATCATCAATGTCAAAAATATGAAACGCATTCTTAGTGGTAATATCTCTCACTATATTTAAATCAATATTTTTATATTTAGCTAAACTTTCTGCTATTACTGGAATATATTTACTTTCATTCTTAAACTTTCTATAAGGTTCTGGAGTAAGAAATGGAGAGTCTGTCTCTAAAACAATATATTCTAAATCTACATTTTTTATAACCTCATAAAGTTTAGAATTTTTAAAAGTTAACACTCCACCTATTCCTAAAAAGAATCCCATTTTTATATATTCCATAGCCACTTCTAAACTACCACTAAAACAATGTATCACTCCTACTACATTATATTCTTTTAATATATTAATGGTGTCTTGTGTTGCTTCCCTAGAATGTATTACAACAGGTAAATCATTATCTTCTGCTAATTTCAAAAATTTTCTAAATACTTTCTGCTGTAATTCTTTATTATCTTTAGAATAATAATAATCAAGCCCTATTTCACCTATAGCTTTAACAGATTTATTTTTAATTAAATTTTCAAATTGATAAAAAGTATTATCATCATATTCGTTTACATTCAAAGGATGAACACCAACACAAGCAAAAAGACTAGGAAATTTATCTAAAAGTGATACATTTTCTAAACTTGATTTCAAATCTTCACTAGCACTTATCATAATATGAACATTTGCACTTTTTGCATTACTTGCATACTCTTCCACATTATCTAAACTTATATGACAATGAGTATCAACAAACATATTATTCTCCTTAATCTATTGAAAAGTATCTAATAATAAGTGTTATAAATGATACCATAAAAATAATATCATACATATGAGTAATTCCTGTATATACATAATATGCAAGAATAATACTACATAAAAAACACATCTTAACTTGGTTTTTAACTTTTATACTACTAAAATCACATATCTTCATATAAATCACGTTATACAGTTTACCAAGTTTTATACATACTTTCTATAACTTCGACAAAATTAGTTATAACTTGACACTAATTTTTACGATTATTTTTCTTCTTTTTGTATTCTAACAAATAATGGGACATTTTCCATATTTTGATATATATTATCCTCATTATACTTAGATACTTTATCACTTATATTTAACTGCCTAAATATCTCTTCACATGTGCTAGGTATAAATGGACTAAGCTCACAAGCAACAACTCTAATTGATTCTAACAAATTATATAAAACTAACTCTAATCTATTTCTACTACTTTCTTCTTTAGCTAACAACCAAGGAGAAGTTTCATCTATATATTTATTACTTCTTCTTAAAACATCAAAGATATCAGTTAAAGCTTCGCTTATATTTAATATGTCTATATTTTTTCCAACTTTATCTTCAAGAGAATTAACCATTCCAATTAATTCATTATCCACTTCTTCACTACTATTATTAAATTGCACTTTACCATCAAAATATTTATTTGCCATTGAAATAGTTCTATTAACTAAATTACCCAAAGTATTTGCTAAATCTGCATTATATCTTTCAACTATTAAGTCTTTTGTTACATTACCATCATTTGCAAAACTTACTTCTTTTAAAGCATAATAACGAATAGCATCTACTCCAAATTCATTTACTAAATCGTCAGAATACATTATATTCCCTTTACTCTTACTCATTTTATCATTTTGAAATAAGAGCCATGGATGACCATATACTTGTCTAGGCAATTCTAAACCTAAAGCCATTAACATTATAGGCCAATATATTACATGGAATCTCACAATATCTTTTCCAATAACATGTAAATCAGCTGGCCAAAATTTATTAAACTCCTCTGTACTACCATCCACATCATAACCAATATTAGTAATATAATTAGCAAGTGCATCTATCCATACATAAATAACATGTTTTTGATTAAAACTTACAGGAACTCCCCACTTGAATGATGTTCTAGTAACACACAAATCTTGAAGTCCTGGTTTAATAAAATTATTAATCATTTCATTTTTCCTAGACACAGGCACTATAAAATCTGGATGACTCTCCATATATTCTACTAATTTATCAGCATATTTATCTAATTTAAAGAAATAAGCTTCCTCACAAGTTTCTTTAACCTCACGCCCACAATCTGGACATTTACCATCCACCAATTGAGACTCAGTAAAAAATGATTCACATGGAGTACAATAAAGACCCTTATACTCCCCCAAATAAATATCTCCTTGATTATAAAGTTTATCAAAAATTTTACTAACTACTTCTTCATGATGTTTATCAGTAGTTCTAACAAATTTATCATATGAAATATTCATTTGATCACATAATCTTTTAACTTCAAAAGCAACTTCATCAACATATTCTTGTGGATTTTTACCTAACTCTTTTGCCTTTAATTCAATTTTTTCACCATGTTCATCTGTTCCAGTTTGAAAAATAACATCAAACCCTTTATTTCTTTTATACCTTGCTATTACATCACTCAATATTGAATCATACATATTTCCTATATGAGGTTTCCCACTAGTATAAACTATTGCAGTAGTAATATAATATTTTTCTTTATTCATAATTATCATCCTTTCAAAACAAAAACACGAACCATCAATGGACTAACCTATAGGTCAGCGGTACCACCATAATTCGTGTAAATTCACGCAGCTCTTATGTTTAACGCACATCTTACGTATACTTTGCTCATGTAACCATGTTCAAATACTTTATATATTAGTTTCCACCTGCCACTAACTCTCTATATTATAAATATATTCTACTCATTACAATCATTGCATTTCTAAATTAACAAGATTATAACATACAATACTAATTAAAATCAAGTTTTCTAGACTTTACATCTAAAAATTTATCTTTTAATTTTTCTAATTCTGAGGCATCTAAATATTTAACACACGAAATACTATCCTCTAATCTATATTCTACTACCATATCTATGAAATTTTTTAAATATTCAAATCTTCCAAAACTAATAGGAATTTCAATAATAAAATTATTATAAAAGACAACATATTCCCCATTAATCATTCTTTCATTAAAAACAAAAATATTTTTATCATCTAATTTTCTTTCATCTTTAGGACAAATCATATAAACAAAATGACCATCTAAATCTTCACTCACAAATTCATATTCCACATTTTCTTTTGCACTAACTATCTTAGCCATAACTGGACCTATTACATGTATATCAAATAAAGAAGCTTCAGTTATCTTCGAAATAATCATATCTTTTTCATATCTTAAAAGATAAACTTGATCTTGTACTTCCTTTAATGTTTTTCTATAGGTTTCTTCAATAAATGATAACACACTTCTTATTTCTTTGTCTTTTTCTTTATTTAACTCACCAATTTTACTTAATGATTCTTTTTCTTTTAAAGACAACTCTTTTAACCTAGAAATATAACTCATAATATTCACTCCTTAGAAAATATTATATATAAAAATACTATATTATAAATAATTTTTTACAAATAAAACATTAAATTTATAATTTTAATATTTTATCAATATTTTTTCCTACTCGCTTATTATTTTCTTTAACATCCATCCAATATGCTATAGCCTCATTCTCTCTAATTTTAAAACATTCACATATTTCTCCAACATTTTCATAAACAAAAAGCATTTCGAATTCTTCTAACTGTTCCTCACTCAAAACAGTTTCTAAATTATTTTTTATTCTTTGTTCAATAATAAAATCTATAAATTTTTTAATATAAGGAAATCTTTCAAAATCTATAGTTAAAACCAAATCAGCATTTTCATCTATTCTATAAAAATCTAAAGTATCCAAATAAGTAGAAAGCACTACACCGTTGTTAGAAACTCTTTCTAAAGTATTAATCGCATATCTTCTATCACAATCTTCATAAAAATCACATTTATTTTCTTCATCTACAATTAAATAAACTTCACAATCATTAGAAACACCAGGTATAAACAAAGGTGCCTTTTGATAACAATAATCTTTACCTTCATATAAAGACATAATCTCTGCAATATATTTTCCAAAAACTTTTAAATCAAAAGTTGAATAAGTAACAATTTTAGATTTATAATCTATCTCAGTATCAACATAATCTAAAGTAGCACCTTGAAATCTATCCAAAGCTTTTAAATACTCTTTTCTAACAGTCCTAACTCCACATGCTACTTTTTTATCTATATTTCTAATAACATTCCTCTTAAGTTTTTTTAACCTTTTCTTACCTTTTTCAATTTCTTTTAATTTACTATCCAACATTTTTAAACATTACTTCCTTTCCAATTTCAAAACAAAATCTTTAGACCTATCTTCACTCATATACCATTTTACAAACTGATCAACCATGTCATTTAATTCTTCTTCAGTTATTTCTTCCATATTATTCTGAACTCTATAATCAATAACATAATCCATGAAACTTTGTAAATATGAAAAATTTTCTAAATTAATATCTTTATAGTAAAGAGTATTAGCAAAGCAAAAATCCGTACTATATAATTCAAAAAATTGCTTATTATCAACTGTTCTTTCATATCCATTAAACCAAGTTAACACTCTTGCTTTATTTAAAACAAAAATATTTCTACTATCATCAAAACTAGGACTCATAGATAATCGACCATTACTATTTCTGGACTTATGTCAAGTTTTTAGACACAATTTTCTTTCCATTTTTCAATTTAA
>CANSWR010000002.1 GCA_947650795.1 uncultured Bacillota bacterium
ATATAAAAATCTTTATTTCTATCTTCAATAAAGAAAGGCATTATATCATTATATAGGCATTCTCTAAACATTATCATTCTTCCAACACGACCATTTCCATCTTGAAAAGGATGAATTTTCTCAAATCTAACATGAAATTCTATTATATCCTCAACTCTTTTTTTATCTATTTTATCATACCACTCTAATAAATTTTTCATATCACTTGCTACATTACTTGGAAGAGATGTTGTAATATTACCAACAAAGTTTTTTTTCTTTTTATATTCTCCTACATTAAACCATTCTTTTTCACTATCTGTTAAAGTTCCATCTTTTAAAATAAAGTGGAATTTTTTTATCATGTCTTCAGATAATTTATCATCAATAGTATCTAACATATATTTAAATAAAGTAAAATGATTTTTTGTTTCAGTAGCATCTTTTAAAACAATAACTTTATCCCCACTTGTTAAAATTGTTCCTGTATCATAGATACTTGCAGTTTCGTCAGGTGTTATTGTAGAACCTTCAATATGATTAGAATTATATGCAAAATCTAGTTGAGTTTTATGATATAAACTACCGGATAAACCAATATTTTTTTGCTCAATTAATACTTTTTTTATTTTATTTATTTCCATTTTTACTACCTCCTTTTAAAATTAATTCTACTTCTTCCATCGTTCTATCAACAATTGCTAGTGATAAGTTCCATATAAATGACATACTAAATAATCCTAAAATTGTTCCAAATTGATAAATAAAATCCTTAATCCATATATCAGCAATTACACAAATACATATAACTAAATAATAAGATACAACCATAAAGAATATAAATTCTGATGATTTTCTAGTTAAATTTTATCATCACTTTTATCTATTTTCTGCTTTTCCCTCTTTAGACCACTTTGTGATAAACATTAAATTACCCAACATGTTTAATACTAAAGATACCCAAAAGAAATTTGTACTATTATTTATATCAAAACAAACTAAAATAAATGAAACAACTAATAATACTAAACTAACAACTTGAATCTTGTTTAACCTTCTTAAACTATTTACCATTTCTAAACTCCTCAATAGCATTACTATTTAATAATTTCATAATTTCTTCGTTTGTTTCATTTTGGTATTCAAGATCCTCTATTGTTTCTAATAATACATTTTTCTTTTCTTCATCTGCATCAAGAGATGCTTTTTTTAATGATTCAATAACTACTTTATTATTTATAGTAGAACTTTCTATACTATCCATTGCTTCTTTTAGTTCTTTTCCTCTTAATTTAGAGTAGTGTTCAAGTAAATATGGATTAAGTGGACTAACCTGTGCTCCTAAACCAGAAGCATACATTAAATCATTATAATTAACACCAATATACTTACTTATCTTTCTAAGTAGTTTAGGATTAGGTACTTCACGTTCTCCTGATTCTATTCTTGATATATCAGAAGAACTTATATTTGCAAGTGCTGCCAGTTGACGCATTGACAAATTATTTTCTTCTCTACCTTGTTGAATTAATTCTCCAACTTTAGTTTTAGCCATGCTTTCAAGTCCTTTCTGAATTGATTATAACATATACATTGCTTTTTTGCAACATTTTTAATTTATTTTTGCAAAAAAGGTTGATATCTGAATTTATGATGCTATAACTATGTTAAATTGCAACAGAAAAAACAATTTGAAGCAAAAATGAAATAAGGTAAACAAATGAAAACTTAAAAAGTTTAAATAAAATTCCACTAGCGTAACTAGTGGTTTTACATTTTCGCCTATAAGGCTATATTACTGGCATACACTAAAGTACCCTGTCGACTGCCAAAAGCATTCTTTACTTGCTACTCTTTAAATGGGTCAAAATCTTCAAATGTCATTTGTTGACTTAATTGATCTTCTTTTAGTTGATTTGCTATATATTCTTTTATTTTCTTCGTATTCTTTCCTACTGTGTCTACATAGTATCCTGTTCTTTAATTCTCTAACACACTTTAAATAATTCCTAAACTCTAAAGAATTATTTATATTATTTACAAACATAATTTTTCCATATAAACTATTTATATAATCTTCTTTTCTTTCCGTATAACCAATTCTGATAAGATGGCCATCAATTCCAAACTTCTTAATATAATAAATTTCTTGTCTAATCTTATCTTTATACTTTCTTGAAACTTGAACTTTTTCATTAACAACAAGTCCTGTCACACTTTGCTTTTTTGACTTACATACTACATTTATCTTACGCTTATTAAGAGAAAAACCTAAAAGATTTAACTGACTATTAACAAATCTTATAACCTCTCCCACATTAAAACTTCCAGAAAAAGTCATATCATCTGAATATCTAGTATATGCTATACTTCTTTCTTCACAAAATCTTCCAACAGTTTGATCAAAATCTCTCATAATTAAATTAGAAATATAAGAACTAGTAGGCGCGCCTTGAGGAATATAACCATAGTAAGTACAAAGAGTTGTTAATAAAACTCCTATATTCTTAGGATAATACTCTATTGAAAAACAATATTTGTACACTTGATTAAAATTTATACTATCAAAAAAATTTTTAATATCTAACTTTAAAATAATCTCTTTATTAACATGTGGCAAAGCATTTTCTTTCAAACTAATACCACTTACATATGCCTTAGCATACTTACTTACATTTCTCTCACTAAGAACATTCTTAAGTATTTGCCTTTGAATATATTTAAGAGTTTCACTAGGCTCATAAATAGTCCTATATCCACCACTCCTCTTTCTAACTTTAAAAACTTTATAATTATTTTCTACATTATTACTTATTGAATAAAGTTCTTTTATATATTCATTATCACTCTTATTATCAATTAAAAAAAGAGATAATAAGAAATCATTACATTGTTTTTTAGTAACATATTTCCACATATTATCCCTCCAAAGCAATACACAAAATATTATAATGTGAAAATGTACGGTTGTGCGTATAGCACATTGCTACATGTAGTGTAGAAAAGTACATTGTAAAATTATAATTAATATCATATCTAATACTAGTCCTTTAGTGACTCACTAAAGTAGAGTAAAAAACTCATACACTATTGCTCACATAAATAATATCATAATTTAATACTTTAATCTATAATTTATCACTTATTCCAAATAATTTCTTTTGTTTAGAAATACTTTTATTTAATCTATTTATAGATTTTCTATAATCCCTAGTATATTCTGAATTTTGAATTAACGTAACAAAATGATCCATTATCTGTGATAACTCTTTATTATTAGTTTCACTAGATAATAAAGCAAGTTCTTCTTTAGAAAAACAAAACTCTAAATTATCTGTCTGCAAATTATAACTAATTCTCTTACCTAAAATATATAAAGTCTTTTCTAAAGAAACAACAAAATCTTCTTCCCATTTAAAATGGTCCGTAAAATATTGCTCCATATCTATAAAAACACTAAATTCCTCTCTCCAATTTTCATTTTCATTTAAAATACTCTCTATAATATCCTTATAATTACTAGGTAAACTAACCCAAATATTTTCTCTCTGAACTAAATCTATAACCTTAGAATTTCTAGCAAATCCAGTTAAAAAATATAAAGTAAAATTATCTATACTCATAAAACATCTCTCCTAAAATAATAATAACATTAAAAACAAAAAAAGTATAGAATTTCTATGCCTTTTTAGATTTTTTACGATTTTTATTAACATTATTATTTTTAACTAATTTAACTTCTTTCTTTTCGCTCTCTTCTAATCTGTTAACAACCTCTTTTGCTGCTTTTAAAGTAGCACTTTTAACTTCTCCTACTGCTTTTTCAACAACTGGAGTACCTTTCTCTTTAGCATATAAAGCTAATTCTTCTGCCTTTTTTCCAACTTTTTTAGCTTGATTTTTAGCTATCTTTAAAGCTTTTTCTTTATCTAAATCAGACAGCTCCATTCTAAGCTCTTCAACTTTCTGTAAAATATCTGCTTTAACATCTTCTGGATCAATTTCTTTAATTTTTTCTACTAATTCATCTAACTTTTTCTTTAAATCCCTTCTAGTTTTAGCTCCATCTTGAGGTGCAAATAAAAGTGCAACTCCTGCTCCAACACCAACGCCTAATATAAACTTACCAAATCCACACTTTCTACTCATAAATATTCTCCTTTTCTCTAAATTTCCTATTCTTTCTCTTCTTAGCAAAAACCTTACCAATAAATCCACTTATATATCCAGTAATAGTATTCCCTATCATACCAAATCTATTTGTAGTATTCTCTATAAGCTCAAAAACAGCATCTAAACTCTCAGCTTTTCTAGTAATATTTTCTACTAAATAATCCACTCTTGATAAAGTCCCTATTAATTTTATGCATAAAACTATAAGTGTTATGATAAATATTATTAAACATATATATATTAGTATTACCAAAGCATCTACTAGCATAAACTATTCTCCTTCCTTTTCTTCATACATAGAATCTATTAAATTAAATAAATCATGCTCCAAAGTCTTTTCAAATCCTTCTTCTTTAGGTTCTTCCTTTATTTCCTCTTTACTTTCAAATCTAGTTTTAAAATCATCTAACAAAGAACTTTGTTCCTCACTCTTATCTTCTTCTTGTTTTATACTCTCATGTCCTTCTACTTTAAAATTAAATCCAAACTCTCCAGTATCATCTTCCTCAAGTTTATCCTTATATTGCTCTTCAACTTCACCTATAGACATATTTCTATTTCCTTCAATTTCACTTAACAAATCTTCAATAGATTTTGTATCTTCTAAAGGTGCACTTGTACTTTTTTCTTCTTTAGGTTTCTCACTTATCTTAGACAAAGTATTTTCAAGCTCATCTTCAAGTGTTCCATATGCTTTTCTTCTAACAGAATCATAATTCATATCACTAGGATTATGTCTAACAAATTCATTTCTTTGTCTTATTTCTTCTTTAGTATAGTTTTTATCTAAAACTCCATATACAGGACTAATAACAGGACTTGGTTTAAAAGTTCTCTCAGAATTTTTATTAGATTGAACCCCGTAACTTCTTGAACTACTATTACTATTATTAATCTTATTAGGCATTTTATACTCAGATGTTCTGTCTGTATCTCTTTTTTGAGGTCTCATATCATAATCTAAAATAGCACTTCTGGTTCTAGGTTTATTTTCCTCACGTCTAATAACTGGTTCTTCATCTTCCTCATCTATTACAGGAAACTTAAAAGATGGCTGAGTCTTAAAAAGATCTCTTTCAGTATATATAGGTGCGACTGACTTAGGTCTCTCAGGCTCTCTTTTTTCTCTTTGAACTATAGGTTCTTCCATTTTAAAAGAAGGCATTTCTTTTCTTATAACTTGTTCTTCTCTCTTAGGAATTCTAACTTCTTCTATTCTAGGTTGCACCTCTTGTCTTTTCTCTTCTACTGGGACCTCAACTATTTCTTCATCATAGAAAATATTCTTTATCTTACCAAACAATCCCATAACACACCTCTTTCTTAAATCCTATTCTGTATACTGATCATATTCAGCTACGTCTAATATATTTCTATCATTTTCAACTTCAGGTTTAGCTATCTCGTAAGTAGACTCACTAGACACCAAATCTCTACTAGCAATCAATTTTTCTATAACTTTATCATTATATTTAACAGAAGAAAGTATAATAGCAGAATCTATAACTGCCTTTTTAATATCTTTTTCTTTAACCCCTACCTCTATATAACTATAATTATACAACATTTTTATATAAAAGTAACCATTTTTTGCATCCTTTATAGAAATATAACCATCTATATTATTATAACTAAACTTATAACTATAATAAAGTTCATTATCCACAACATAATCTACTTTATAATTATTATTCTTAGAATTGTAATAAGCATTTAAGTCAACATTAAAATAAAAATTATATCCATTATTTAAAAGAATTAAATTAAACTCTTTTTCCTCTAACACAGAAAAATCCCTAGGCTTATAATATCTATAACCTTTACCATTAGTATTTGCATATTTCATGTTAGATTCTAAAACACTACCAATTGCCCTCTCCATAGTAAGCATATTAGATGAATAAGTTGTACATCCTGTTAAAAGTATAACTGATAAAATAATAATAACTTTCTTCATTTCTCACCTACTCCTACTAAATATTATAGCAAACATTTTTCTAAATTAATAGTGTCTTTTTATAGTAAAATATTTTACGCACATTGACATCAAAACTTAAACACCTTTACATAATTTATATTCTTTCCTTTACTAATAAACTTGTCTTCATATTCTGTCCTAATACTATCAAAATAATTAATACTTTTCTTTAAAACATGATATCCTTTATTTTTAAAACTCTCTAAACTGTAAAAGAAAAAATCATCATTATCTGTCTTTTGTTCAATAATTTTAAATCTTTTAAAAATTTTTTCATATTTATCTAAAAATTGAGGACTAGTAAGTCGTCTTTTAGAATGTCTTTTTTTTGGCCATGGATCACTAAAATTAAGATACATTTTACTTATCTCTTTATAAAATATCTTATCTATATTTATAGCATCTGCACATACTATTCTCAAATTAGAAATATTTTCTTTTTCTATTAACTCTATAGCACTTAAAAGTACACTAGGATATTTTTCAAAACCTATAAAATTAATATCAGGATTTTCCTGTGCCTTTTTTATTATAAATTGACCCTTTCCCATTCCTACTTCCAAATGTATTTTATTATTATTTTTAAAGACACTTTTCCATTTTCCCTTATAATTTTCAGGTTCATGAATAACTACATTACTATTATTTACAATAGTTTCACTTCCCTTAATATGTTTAAGTCTCATACTTTTCCACCTCTAACTGTTATATTGTACAATAATTTAATAGTATTTTCTAGTTTTCTTTACACAGATTAGGATATTATCACATATAATAAAATGAGTAGGAGGGTTTAAAACTATGAATAGAGATATGATTTATGGAAACTATCAAGCTGGCGGTTTTGCAGAACCAAACTTCATGGGACCTAATCCAAATATGGGAATGCCTATGCAACAACCACAAGGATATAATATTAATGCTAATTATCAAGCATATGGACCAAATGTAATCCCTGGAGCGATGAACAACAATATGAACACACAAAATAGTTATAACACTTATAACGACGATTATGAAAATAGAATAACAAAATTAGAAAGACAAGTAAGAAGAATTGACCAAAGACTAAGAAAACTTGAAAACTCTAACATTACTACACTAGAAGAAGATATAAACGATTTTACTAATATTCATATGATTTAAGAATAAAAGATATCAATAACTTAACTTTGATATCTTTTATATTTATTAAGATTTTTTACGAAACTTTAAAAATAAATTATTAATTTTATTTCTATTAATGATAACTAAAATAATAAATAAAATTATTAACAAAACACAACTAGGAATTATAATATATAAAGATTTAAAACTTTTATTATTTTTAACATCAATTTTATTAATCTCATCGACTTCAATATTTTCTTCTTTATCATCTAAAATTACAGAAGTATCTATCAAAGCCTCATTTCCTAATTCTAAAATACTGTCTTTAACAACATTACTCTTTGAAGCAGCTTTTTTAGAAATTATATACTTACTATTATGAGTAATATAGAATTTATAATAACCATCTTCTGACAAACTAATTTGCTTAGCAATAGACTCAAGACCATCTGAAGAATCCTCAATATGATATACATATAAGCCACTATCCCCTATATAATCTCTTAATGAATAATCAGCTTTAATTTTTATTAGTGATTTACCAGGAAGTAATCCATTACTTGCAAATTCTATAACAATCGCATCTGTTCCTTCACTGAACATTCCTTCATATTCTCCATTGTTACATTCAAAAATCTTATATATATTTATTTTAGTATTAATATCTTTCACATCATTTATAATATTTAACCCATTAAATATCCATTGTATACCATCATTGATAACTATCATATTAACATCTTTTCCTTTAATAGCGCTAAAAGCGTCTGCTTTTAAAATACTATCACTAGTTGTATCAATAGTTATAGATTTTCCATTCTCTAAAGATTCTATTTTTTCAACATAATCGTTATTTACTGTACTAGTTGTAATATCACTTACAACTGATTGTACAAGTGTCATAGTTACTTTTTCCATATTAGGATTTCCATCATCATATATACTATAAGTAATAGTTTTTCCAGATGTATCAGTAATTTCTACTCTATCAATATAAAATATCGAATTTGGAATATATTGACCAAAAGTATAAGTTGCAACAGCTTGTTTTTTAGAATTATCATATCTAGTTAATAAAACTAGTGAGTCTATTCCTTCTCCATTCTGATCTTCTCCCTGAAAATATATTTTAACATCTCCTACACCAGTATCATCAGTTATAGAACAATAAATTCTAGCAGTTCCAGGAGCAGAAACCTTATTAGAATCATAAAAACATTTATGAAGTACAGGATACTCTGTATCATTAATTTTATTAGAAAACACAACATCTAAATTTTGTGATAAAATTATCTCATTATAATCTCTAAAAGGATCACGACTTACATCAGTATCATATTTACTTTTATTTCCAGCAGAATCATAAACATAAGCAGTCACAAATTTAGCATCAGAATACACTGCATTTTCATTAATACTTACAAAAGCAGAATAAGTATTACCAGAAACATGACTAAGAGTATAATCATAAAGCTTACCATTTATTTCATAATAAAATGTTACTTGAGTTATAGCAGACTTATCATCAGTAGCATCAACACTAATTGTAAAATTAGAAGGATAAGTTGTCACTTGAGGAGTTATTCTAAAATTAGATAATACAGGTGCTACATTATCCTTTCCATTATCATTAACAGTTATATCTACCCTATCAAATGGAAAATCCTCTTCTCCAAGATAATAAGTCCTCAAATTATTAGCACCATCCCACACTTGCACTGCATATATTTCATATTCTCCAGGTTGAACATTTTCTGGAACAATTTTTGTATACGAAAACGAATTAGAGGGTGTTACATTCCCAACAAGACCAAAATATTTAGAATTATCACTTTTAAGCCTAGCTTCCACATCTATAACAGCTATACCAGTCAAATTATCATTTCCTTGAACATAAACAGTAACACTTTCTCCAGGATTAAGAACATAATTACTTAAATATACACTAGATAATGTAGGTGCTTCTTCATCCTCTAATGCACTAAAATGTAAAAAGAACACAAATATTGAAATAACAAACAACGCCAAAAATTTAATATTTTTCATAAAAACACCTTTTTCTATATTTATATTTTAACATATATACCCATAGTTTGTAAAATTTTATAAGTACAAAAAACTTTACTCAGGAAGAATAAAGTTTTATATTATTAAACATATTTATCTAAATCAGTTGGAACTTTATCATTAATAACCATTTCCACTATTTTCTTTGTTTTCTCTTCACTTACTTCTTTACCTGTTATTTCACTTATCTCACCAATAATACTTCTAAGAGTCTCCTCATTTTTAAAATCCCCATCTTGAAGCTTTCTAGCAAGACTAATTATAGTATCTTTATTTACATTAGTTTTCTTCTCAATTCTATCAAACAAATCTTCTTTAGCCATTTTACCCACCACCTACAGTATTATATGAAAGCATCTAAATATTGACACTTATTAAAGAAATAACATACAAGAAAAATAATTAAAATGAACTTAAATAAAAAACAAATAAAATGACAAAAGAAATAATAATAATCATTCACTCAAATTAAAATAGACTTCAAAAAACGAAGTCTATTTTTCTCCCTTATTCTTAAACTGAAGTATTATAGGTGTTCCGCTAAAATCTATATTTTGTCTTATCTTATTTTCTAAATATCTTTGATAACTAAAATGAACGAGTCCTTTACTATTTACCTCAATATTAAATTTAGGAGGCCTATTTCCAGCTTGACTAGTAAAATATATTTTAAGTCTTTTACCCTTATATGATGGAGGTGGAGTCTCTATAAATGCGTCTAAAATTATTTCATTAATAACACTTGTTTTAATTTCCTTACTAGCATTACTGTAACTTTCCAAAACTAAAGGCATCAAAGTACTAATACGTTTCTTAGTTTTAGCACTAACAAAACATATTTTAGCATAAGGCATAAATTGAAAATTATTCTTTATATCATTTTTCCACTTTCTTAATTCCTCTTCCATATTACCTTCAATAGTATCCCATTTATTTACACATATCACAATCGCTTTTCCTGCTTCTATTGCATATCCAGCAATATGCTTATCATGTTCAATTATACCTTCCTCTGCATTTATAACTAAAATACACACATCACTTCTATCTATAGCTCTCATACTTCTAAGAAGACTATACTTTTCAACACTTTCAAAAATCTTACCCTTTTTACGTAATCCAGCAGTATCAATTAAAACATACTCTTCTCCATTATATTTAAGTGTAGTATCTATTGCATCCCTAGTAGTACCTGCAATATCACTAACTATTACTCTAGTCTCATTAAGTAAAGCGTTAACTAAACTACTCTTACCCACATTAGGCCTACCTATTATAGAAAACTTTAATCTATCATCTATTTCTTCATCTGATAACATAAAATTCTCTGTAACTTTATCCATAAGAGTATTAATTCCAATATTATGTTCACTACTAATAGAAACATAATCATCAAAACCTAAAACATAAAAATCATACATATTTTCTTCACTTAATTTATTATCTATCTTATTTATAGCAACTATAACTCTTTTATTACTTTTTCTTAACATATCTCTAATAAACAAATCATTACTAGTGACACCATCTTTTCCATCAACAACAAAAATAATAACATCACTTTCCATAATACCTATCTCAACTTGCGCTTTTATCTCTTGATTAAATGATACATTATCTAACTCTATACCACCTGTATCAATTAAATAAAATGAAGTATCATCATATGTAGCACTAGCATAAATTCTATCTCTAGTAACACCTGGAATATCTTCTATAATACTTATCTTTTTCCCAACAAGTCTATTAAAAAGAGTACTCTTACCTACATTTGGTTTCCCTACTAAACATACAGTATTCTTTCTCATAATAAGTCACCTCTTTACGTATGAATTATACCATAATTTTGTACATATTAAAAGAAAAAAATAAAAAACCTAATCTTATGACTAGATTTTTATCATGCCGTTTGATCTTCCCATACTACATTATCATCTGTAACCATTTTAACGACTTCTCTACCATCAATCTTATAAATACCTAATATTCTCCACATAACACCACTATAATATAAATAATTATTTGGATTTACCCCAGTATATAAACATGGTTCACTCTCTGTGATAGTTTCACATTTTAAGTCATCCTTAATAGAATCCACTAAATCTTTATCTGTAGTACTACCCTCTTGTCCATCCCAAATAGCAATAACACTATTTCCAGTAACTTTAATAAGAATTCTTTCCTCATTCAAACTACTATCATCTACAGGATTTAAAACACATCCATTATCAGAATGACCACTTGTACATGAACCATAACCTTTATCAACTTCTGCATTAATATATTTGCTATCAATTAAAGTATAAACATAAATAGTTGTATCTTGAATAAAATTTTTATCTCTTCCATAATTCTCAGCTGCTACTAAAATAAGCTGCTTCTTATTATCTAAAAGTCTTTCATTAATTCTCTTTCTTATAAGTACAATACTAGGAATAGCAATGGCTAGAATTATACCAATTATAACAATAACTATTAACACTTCAGTTAAAGTAAAACCAGACTTATTTTTATCCATAACTATTTTACCCTCCATATTCTATATATGTATTATACCCAACTACTACTATTTATAATACAATCTAATATTACCATGAATTTATAACAAAGTCAAAAATTAAATGGAGATAATCTAAAATTTATTCTTTATTTAATGTCTTACCACCTTCAGTATAACAAAGCTTTAATAACAAATCTTCCTTAGTATAACTATCTAACTGATTAATGTTAATATCCACTCCAAATTCTTCAAATTTATCTTGATTATCTACAAAAAACTTATTCTTTTCATAATCCTCTAAAATAATGCCAATTTTCTTATGTTGCCTACTTTGTAAATAATTAAATCCTAAAAGTCCTATTGAAGCAATAAAAGCAATAAATTGTTGTTCTAATAAGGAATATGCAAAACCAACTCCACATAAATATCTACTCAAAATATCATCAAACCCATCATATCTTTCTCTAATTTTCTTAAATATTTCTTCACTATAAATAATTTGATTCTTCATAAATAACAAAACAACTTTCTCAGCATCCGTTGTATATGGTACAACTAAATCATCTTCTTTAGCATAATGAATTATCAAATTACCATCTTTAACTTCATAATTAAGAATAAATCTAAATTTACATTCTAAAAATTTAGTATAATCTAACATAATATACACCCCTTCTTTGGACAAAGAAAAAAGCTATTGTACCATTTTTCTCATCATTATATCAATAACCCTATCTCTTCCTATCTTAGTCATCTTACTAAAATTAACTATATCATCTCCCATAGCAATATCTATGGTACTACTTATAAGCTTATCTTGCTTTGATTGCTGACTTTTCTTAACTTTATCATGTTTAGTACAAACAACCGTAACTGATAAATTATAATATTTTAAAAAGTCATACATAAGTAAATCATCTTCACTAGGCCTATGTCTATAATCCACAAGTAAAAATACATGCTTTAAATTTGGTCTATTCATAATATATTCTTCTATCATAATACCAAACTTTTCTTGTTTCTTATTGCTAACAGCAGCATACCCATATCCAGGTACATCCACTATATAACATAAATTATCTATTCTATAAAAATTAAGAGTTTGTGTCTTACCAGGTTTACTACTTGTTCTAGCAATATTTTTTCTATTAACTAATGTATTAATAAAACTACTTTTACCTACATTACTTCTACCTAAAATTAAAAACTCAGGTTTATGGTCATCAGGATATTGACTTACTCTGACAGCTACATTAGAAAGTTCCACCTCATCAAACTTCATAAGTACACCTCACTTCTATTATATTATACTATACTTATATTCTCTTTACTAGTAGGAACTTTTCTAGTTTTATTCTCCTTTTATTTTTAAAATAGATTTATTATCTAAACTTATATTACTTAAAACTTTATTAACATCACTAAGACTTATACTATTAATAATTTCATCTCTATTATTTATTACTTTATTATATGTAAAGATCTCAGTTGCTATTCTATCTTCAATATCTAAAATATTTTCAAATGATAAAATCAAAGAACTAAGTTTAGCACGTTTTTTCCTTTCAAGTGCCTCATCATCCATAGATAAATTACTCATATATTTATCTACTATATTTTCAAAAATATTTCCTTTATATGTACTTGCTTTAAAATAAATTAAAAAATAACCATCACTTACTTCAAATCCCCAATTAAATCTCTTAATTCCTTCTTTATTTAGTTCTTCATAGGCATCTCCAGAAAGACCAAAAACATTACTTAAAGACATACTTAGAATAGACTTCTGCATAATTAAAGAAATATCTTTAATAACTTTTGTCTTATATCCTACTATTATTTTAGGCTCACTTACAGACATAGTAATCTCTTCTTCTGAAACTAAAACACTATTCTTTTCTCTCGGTTTAATAACCTTTGGTTTATTCTTTGGAGGCTTTATATTTTTAGTATATTTAGATATAAAATCCATAACTTCATTCTCATCAAAATCTCCAGTTACTATCACAAACATATTATCTATTCTATAAAAATCTTTATATAATCTTCTAAGTTCATTACCACTGACACTTTCTATTCCTTCTCTTGTCCCTAAAACGGGATATTTAATTGCCGAATCAGTAAAAATATTTTCACTTAAATTATTATGAAGAATAAAATATGGATCATCAAAATACATATCATATTCTTCTAAAATAATACCTCTTTCATTTTCTACATCTTCATCTTTTATTGAAGCTTTAAACACACGGTCAAATAGAAGTTCTATATTTTCTAATATATTCTCATGTCCAAAAATATTATAATTAGTTCCATTATAAGTAGTATAAGCATTTGCCATTGAACCAAACTCACTTATCTTATCTTGAGCTTCTTGATTTTTAGTAAAATCCATAACTCTATGTTCTAAAAAATGAGCACTACCTTTAGTAATTTCATAAATTTTATTACCAGATTTATATTTCATAACATCTGCACCAAAACGTGTAGAAACTGTAATATAAAAGTTCTTTGTTTTATTTGTTTTATATAAATATATTCTTAGACCATTAGGAAGTTTATTCTCTATTATAGTTTCATCATAATTAAATTTAATTTTTCTCATTTATACTCCCCTCCAATAAAAACACATATCCAACTTTAACTTTTTTAGCTAACTCACATATTTCTTTTACACTAATATTTTTTACCTTTTCTCTTCTTTCTTCAATACTTGGAATAGAAGTAAACTCATTCATAAAATAAAATGTAATAATTTTACTCATACTATCATAAAAATCATTTTGTGCAATTTCTATAGTTTTCTTAGCATTAACAATATGCGCTTTAATAACACTCTCTTTTTCCATACTATTTATTGAATCATTAATTATTTTAAGTGCCTTATCATAATTTTTTCTATTAATACCAGATTCAATTTCAATAGTATCTGTAAATTTATTAATAAAACTTCCCACATGATAACATAAAGAATTCTTCTCTCTTACATTCATAAATAAAACTGAATTATTCATATTTCCTAAAATAGTATTATAAAGCATTAATTTATAATCTCTTTCATCTTCTGTAATATCATCAATAGTACATCCTACAAATAAACTAGACTGCATAGTATTAATACTCTCTTTGTCTTCAAAAACATTATTTTTCTTAATTTTAGTGTATAAATTTTTATCTGTAGTATCTTCTTGCTTTATATTCTTCATAATAAGTGAAATTTCATTAATAACTTCTAAAGTATCAAAGTCACCACATACAAGCACATCAACTTTATAATTACTAAATAGTTCTTTATATATTTTATAAAGTTCTTTATTTTCTAATTTTTCAAATACTTTAATATTTTTATAATTGTTTTCTGCATAAACACTACCTTTTAAAAAGTTTTCTTCAAATTTTAGTCTACCATAATTTTCTGGTGAATCTTTAACATTCAAAATAGACTTTATTAGATTATCTTTTTCTATATCAAAAACTTCCTTATTAAACTGTTCATCAACTATTTTAGGATTAAATAATATCTCTTTTAACATATCACATGCATCATGTAACAAAGTATCATTAGTATACTTAGGATTAACTATTCCTAAATTAATTTCAAAAGTCATATTTTTACTTAAACAAAAAAACGTTGATACTAAATTAGTCCTATATAAACTTTCTAACTTTTTATTAATATCTTTTACTTTTTTATACTTTTTAGTTCCATTAAAAGGTAGTATTCTTTCTAATAATTTCAAATATGCTCCTGTTGTCTTTTCATATGGCTTAGTAAATCTTATAGATATATTTATCTTTTTAAACCTATCAGTATTTATCAAATGCAAAGTATAATTATCATTCACTTGTTTTTTATAGTCTATCATAAAACACCTCTAAATTTTATTATAACCTATTTTTGGTAATTTATATATAGTTTTCCCAAAGATTTTTTGTTAGAACTCATATTTTAAATAATTTACAATTATCATACAAAAAAATCAAGAAATTCATTCTTGACATTCTAAATTTACTACACTTTCTAAAACTAATTTCATCATATCATTAAATCCCTTTTCTCTATCTTCACTAGATAAAGATTCTCCTGTAACAAAAGAATCTGAAATAGTCAATATACATGCAGCACGCTTATTTAATCTCTTAGCATTATAAAACAAACTAAAAGTTTCCATCTCAACACATTTACAATCAAACTCATCTCTAACTTTATTCATATCAAAGTTTTCTGTATAAAATGCTCCTGTAGAATGAACTCTACCTTTTTTAATAATTAGATTTAGTTCATTACTTATTCTTTCTATAACATTATTTATATCTTTAGAAGAACTCACTAAATTCTCTTTATTTCCATTACATTCATAAGCATAATTATTTTCTGAATAAGAACTCTCTACTAAATAAATATCATTTACATTTAATTCTTCACTATAACTTCCTGCACTACCTATTCTAATAATAGTATCAACGTCATATTCAGTAAAAAGTTCATGACTATAAATACCCATAGAAGGAATACCCATACCACTAGAAAAAATAGTAACTCTTACATCTTTATAATATCCTGTATACCCTAGTTCTCCTCTAACTTCATTAATTAATTTATAATTGTTTAGATAGTTCTTTGTTATATAATCTACCCTTCTTGGATCTCCTGGCATTATAACTATCTTCGCAATATCATTTTTTTCACTCTCAATATGAGGCGTTGGCATTATTCGTCACCTCCATCACTTTGTTCATTACCCAATGTTATCAAAACCTCTCTAGGTTTAGAACCATTTTGTGGTCCTATTACTCCATTTTCTTCTAACATATCTATCATTCTTGCAGCTTTATTATAACCAACTCTGTATTTTCTTTGTATCAAAGAAGCACTTATCTTTCCAGCTCTTACAGCAAATTCTACTACATCATTATATAAAGCATCTTCATTATCAAGTCCACCATTCCCACCATTTACAGCACTTTCTTGTTTCATCATTTCTTCTTTAGGTCCACTATCCAAATCTTGCATTTTCTCATCAACTTTAACTTGATATCCTTGAGCTTTAACAAAATCCACTACTCTGTTAATCTCATCATCAGAAACATAACTTCCTTGTATCCTTATAGGAGCTGGTTCTCCAGAAGGCAAAAACAACATATCACCTTTACCTAATAACTTCTCAGCTCCTGACATATCAAGAATAGTTCTTGAATCAACATTTGTTGAAACCATAAAACTTACACGAGTAGGAATATTAGACTTTATAATTCCTGTAATAACATCTGTACTAGGCCTTTGAGTAGCAACAATCAAATGTATTCCAGCAGCACGTGCTAACTGAGTAATTCTCATTACAGAAGCTTCAACCTCTTTACCTGCAACCATCATTAAATCTGCTAACTCATCTATGATAACTAATATAAAAGGCAATTTCTCTAAACCTGGTCTAGTCTTTTGATTTTTCTCTACATATTCATTATAAGAAGCAATATTTCTGGTTCCACTAGCAGCAAACATTTCATATCTCTCATCCATTATCATACATACTTTTTGAAGTGCAACAGCTGCTTTTTTAGGATCAGTCACAACAGGCCTCATTAAATGTGGCACTCCCTCATAACAATTAAGTTCAACCTTTTTAGGATCAACTAAAATCATTCTTACTTCATCTGGTTTAGCTCTCATTAATATAGAACTTATAATATTATTAATACAAACTGACTTACCACTACCAGTAGCGCCCGCTACTAACATATGTGGAGCTTTACTAATATCAAAATATTGAATATTTCCCATAATATCTAAACCTAAAGGTGCAACAAGCTTAGCACTATCTAATTTTTTAGGAATACCCATAAGTATATCTTTCATTTTCACTTCACTTGTAACAGGATTAGGTATCTCAATACCTATAGTACTTTTACCTGGTATAGGAGCTTGTATTCTAACATCCTTAGCAGCAAGTGCAAGAGCAATTTCTTTATTTATACTTGTAATTTTACTCAACTTAGTCCCAGCTTTAACCTCAATTTCATATTGAGTAACAGTAGGACCTACATGCACTTCAACGACACGGCCCTGAATACCAAAGTCCATAAAAACTCTTTCAAGAATTTTATTATTAGAAGTTATAAACTCTGTAGAATTAACTTTACCCTTATTCTTACTACCCTGTAATAAATCTAAAGGAGGCAAAACATAATCTCCTTTAATTTGAGGCTCATGTTGATTATTAGAAGCATCTAAGTTAGTTATTAAATCATCTGTTGTCTCTATAGTTTTTCTAACCTCTTTATAATCTTCATGATATTGTTCAAGAGGAGTTGGTTTAGTTAATTCATTAATATTAGTAATTACAACTTTACCTTCACTTCTTTCATCTTCTATTCTAGCTCTCTCCTCTAAATCTCTTTCTCCTTCTTCACTCATCTCTTCTATAGATTTTTTCTTCTTTTTAAATGGTTTTATTACAAAATTAATTATATCTAAAAGAGTAATATCAAATAACATTACAGCACCAAAAACAGCTATTACTGCACATACTATTAAAGTACCTGGAATATCAAATAAAGAAACAAACGCTGTTGCTAAAAGTCCTCCTATAATACCTCCACCTGTGTATTTAATACCAGAAGGACTATTAAAAGAAGCCGTTATATTATTCATAGTTTGTTTTAAAATTTCTACTCCAGTTAAATTATTGTCTTTAACATACTCTAAATGTGCTAAAAGCAAAATAGATATTAAAATCATATAGATTCCTACTAATCTAGCATTAAAATAATTAGGTTTATCTCTTTTAATAATTATAGCTACACCTAATAATATTGATATAACAAGAACTAAAATATACCAATTTCCAAAAAGAAACACTGCAAAATTTCTAATAACTCTACCTACAGGCCCAAATTTACCAAAACCTAAAACACCTATTAATATAAGGAATAATCCTTCTATTTCTTTAGCATATGGAAACTCTTGTTTTTTATCATCTTTTTTAGTTTTATTCTTCGCCATTATTTACTTCACCTCTTGCTAATTTTCATAAGCACTTAATAATTTTTTATGGATTCCTGGTTCCACAATATTAAGCGTATTTAAAGAAAGTTCTAAACTTTTCTTATAATCACCTTTCATAAACTCTTTTTCTGCTTTCCTAAGATCAATATCAATTTCTCTATAAGTAGAACGATACCTATTACCATAAACAATTGCCATCTCTGCCATCTGAGCAGTTTTAGTTAACTCTTTAGAAAGAGTATATAACTTTAATACTAAATCTCTTCCAGTATCTACTCTAGTATTTAAATCACTTATAACTATAGGTTTCTTCTCTAACTCATTAATTATACTCTTAATCCCTTCTTTAGCCTCATCTAGCTCAACATAATATGTTTTAGGAATAACTGGTAACTTATATTCTTTAATCTTATTCTTAGCATCTTTTAAAATTGTTCTTATTTCAGTTAACTGTTCTCTTGCACGTATTTCATCTTCTTTTAAACTTCCTAAACTTTTCATAATAGACTCTAAATTATCCTCTGTATTAGCTATTTTAACACTCACAAGTTCACACTCTTTAGCTAAACGACTATAAGGAGTAACTTTAGTTAAAGTTCTATCATTCACTTGTTTAAATTGATCTTTTTCCATTACTAATTCTTTACTTATAACGTCTAAACTTTTAAGCTCATCTTGAGTCAAAGCATAAGTTTCTCTTAACTCATCTAACTCAGCATAAATATTTTTAATAACACTAGTTAATCTACTAAGCTTTTCACTAATAGTAGACATATAAACTTCATATTCCTTTTTACTTTGTCTCTCTTTATCAAAATCTCCATAAAGACTTTCAAAATAATCTAACATTGTTTTAAGTTCAAAAATAGAATCCTCTAAATTTAACACTTTCAATTTATCATATATTTCACTTATCTTTCTCTCTGCTTCTGATATATTATGATCAAGTTTCATATATTCAATGTTATATCCATCCTTTTTCATCTTAGTAGAAAGATTTTTTATTTCATTTATTTTCTTAGGAAGTATCATAGTACACATTAAAATAACAGTTGGTGTCTCATCTATAACTACCTTTATATTTTTAATTAAATCATCTAAGGCATGTGTAATCTTACCAACTTCTTCATAATCATTATTTTCCATAACTCTTTCAAAAGCACTAAAAAGCTTATTAATATTCTCAAACTGTAAATCTATAGATTTTTCCATGCCTTTATAATCAGACTTATTATTATTATACTTAGTAACTACTTCTCTATAAAGTGCTTTTAACTTAGTAACAGCATTTCTATTTCTCTCTTCACTTTGAGTAATCTCTCTAATATCATCTAATAGTAACTCCATATCTGTTTTTACAAAATAAATATCTAACTCTGCTCTTGCAAGACTAAAAGAAGCTTCTTTAAAGTTTTTTTCTTCAATTAAAGCTTCAGCATCAGTTAACTTATCAGTAAGTTTTGGAATATCTTCTTTTTCTATTTTCTTATATCTTTTATCCCATTTTTTATATCTATCTTCTAATTTTTCATTATTTAAAAGACTCTTAACTTTTTCCATCTCTGTTAAAATAGATGGAGATATTATTAAATTTTTTAAAGTTTCTAATCTAGTAAGTTCCTTTTCTAATTTATCTCTATTTCTTTTTCTTATCATAAAAATTGTGAATATCATAAGTCCAAAACCTAAAGTGTATATACCAATCGCACCCAATATTATTCCACTACTCAAGTTTATCACCTACTCTCTACTAAGTATTTTATCACGGATTCACAGTTTCTAAAAGAGAAAGTTAGATTTTTACTATTATTTGTCTAATTTTTAGGTTCACTTGTAAAGTCCCCACCTTGATCTTTTATTCTTTTAATTGCCCTTTTTAAACTATTATCATCTATTCTAACTGATTCACTCATATATTTTTGTTCTAAATTCTCACTCATATTATTTACATAACAATAAATTTTATCTGCATCTCCCTTTTTGTAAGCATCTACAAAACAAAGAAAATTATCTTTTCCAACATAATGAACAAAACGTTGATAATTCGTAAAACAGCAAGGCAAAATATAATGTAATGAAGAAAGTAAATAAATATCATCTTTATATTTTTTATCTTGTTTAAACTTATCTAAAACTTGTTCTCTTATTTCTTTAACTTCATCTAGCATACCCTTATTATCAAAAATATACACTCCTTCAGAATGGATTTTATCAGCTAATACACTCGCTAGTGACCTACTTATAACATTTCTTATTAAATTATCATTATCAAAAACATTTATTTCGTCATTAATATTATTCAATATATTTTTAATATCTTCTTGATTTTTTTCATTTAAAAAATAAATTTTTTCTAAAACACTAGACAAATTATTACTAAGATTTTTAATAGATAAACAATTATAATAATGTATTTTATTCATTATATTATAAGATATATAACTTATTAAAGAATATAAATAACTAGTATCTGTTAATATTAATTCAGAAGGTAAAAATAATGAATTTAAAACTATAATATTATTTCCACCACTAAAACTAAAATACGATTGAACATTTTTTATCATAAAATCTGTAACTATCCCAGTGCTAGAACCTACTATATAAAAACTTTGATTTCCTAATTTATGTTCGAAATAATCTACTAAATCCTGCTCTTCACTAGATAAACTATCATATATTTTTTTATAATAATTAATATCAATGTCATCAATTTTATAAAGAACTGGTATATTTAAAGCATCTATTATTATAGAACTGTAATCCCCTCCAAACATCTTTACTAACTTTAAATACAAATAACTATTATATTTTTTTAGTCTTTCATTTAAATAATTAGTTAACTCTTGTTCCATAAAGCACCTCTTTTACTAGTTAATTATAACATTCACTTAATATTAATTCTATACAAATCAAAGTTAACATAAATTATAGTACTCTACTTTATACAAAGCATTAAAAACTCTTGATATTTTAAAAGTTTTTTAGTATAATTTACTAATGAAAGAAATGGCAACTTTAAATACTACAGTAACGTGTTTATTATCTTACGAGTGATAAGTAACTAATGCCATTAGTGAAAATCTCTAAATAGACACCCTACTTAGGAGGTTAAAGATAAACATCTCTTTCAAAAATATG
The DNA here is from genome assembly GCA_947650795.1 of uncultured Bacillota bacterium. Lineage (GTDB taxonomy): Bacteria > Bacillota_I > Bacilli_A > RF39 > UBA660 > MGBC139354. The sequence goes on from CANSWR010000002.1 coordinate 21,958, forward strand.
AAAGGAGGACGTTTATATGTCAAGATACACAGGTCCAATTTATAGAAAAGCTAGACGTCTTGGATTTAGTACACTAGAAAGTGGAAAAAAACTAAGAAAAAGAACAAGCGCACCTGGTCAACATGGTACAAGTAGAAAAAAATTAAGTGAATATGGTATCCAATTACAAGAAAAACAAAAAGTTAGAATAATGTATGGACTTACTGAAAAACAATTCAGAAAAACTTTTGAAACAGCAGGTAAGAAAAAAGGTATCCATGGTACTAACCTACTTATAATGTTAGAGTCAAGATTAGACAATATTGTATACCGTATGGGTCTTGCTAAAACAAGAAGAGCCAGCAGACAACTTGTTAACCATGGTCATATCCTAGTAAATGGTAAAAAAGTTGATATACCATCTTACCAAGTTAAACCAGGAGACACAATAAGTGTTCGTGAAAGTTCTTTAAACCATCCTGTTATTAAAGAATGTACAGAAGCTCATTTAGGAACTGTAAGTTTTGTTACATTTGATGAAAAGAAAATGTCTGGAACTTATGTAAGATATCCTGAAAGAGAAGAACTAAATGCTGAAATTAATGAATCATTAATAGTTGAATTCTATAACAGATAAGAAAAATGGCAAAAATTATTGCCATTTTTTTATGTTTAAATTTTTTATTTTAGTAAATACTACTTTTAGAAGGAGGAAAACTTAATGACACAAAAAGAATTACTTTACATGGAAGATGCAATCGAACATGAAACAAACCTAATTTCAATTTCAGAACTATCAGTAGAAAATCTAGAAGATAAAGATTTAAAAACATTCATGAAAGGACAACTAAAGAAACACAAAAACTTAAAAGAAAAATTAATGACTATTATGGAGGACTTAGCAAATGAATGATAAAATAATTATGGAAAACATGCTACTACTATTAAAAAGTACTGTAGAAGTTTATGTACATGGATCATTAGAAAGTACCAATAAAATAGTTCATAATGCTTTAAAATCAAATTTAGACGAAATTATAAAAATGAAAGACGAATTATACAAAAAAATGACAGAATGTGGTTGGTATATAGTAACAAATATAGATTCTAAACAAATACAAAAAACATTAAAAAAACTACAAAAAAATTAGTGTACAAATTGTACACTTTTTAATTTCCTAAATTTTTTTTATATTTTTTAATAGTTCTTTCAATTAAAGATAAATTAAAATCTACAGTAGGTGTTGCCAACATATTATAATTCGTATTTTTAAGCATTTTATCAATGACTTCGTTAATCCTGTCTATTTCCATATTATTATAAAGAACTGAAAATTCCAAAAATTCACTCTTCCCCACAACATCTAAAAATTTTTCAAAATCAGTCACAAACAAGTAAGCTAAATGCTTAAAAGCTCGGTAAAATGCTGAAAAACAAGGAGAAAGTGCATTTATATAATCATAAATACTAGGAATTAAAGATTTATTATCTAAAACAAAAATATTTTTATAATGTAAGTCAACAAGAATCAAAACAGACAGTTGATTAATTATATCAGAAAAAGTCGTAAGTATTTCTTCATCGTCAACATTGCCAGTACTTATCTTATATCTTCCATTTTCATTTTTAATACCCGTATAAATCAATAAATGATTAATATAAATTAAATCTTTAGATAAAGTTCCTGTATAAATATCTTGTTCATAATGAAAAGCTAAAGATTTTGTTACATCATAACTACTAATTACATAATTTCTATTACTCTTATTAAGTAAATCTAACGTAGATGAACTAAGATATCCATAATGTCCTAAGTAAGAACGATTTTTATCTTCTAAAAAACTTTGAAAATAATTAATTACTTTTTCATCTAAAGAATGCATACTCAAATTTTCTAAAGTCTTTTCTATACCTTCTCTTGTAATAACATAAATAGGCATTAAGGTATGAACTTTTTCTTTAAAAATATTTTTTGAATTCTCTCCAAAAACACTGACACAAGAATTTACAAAATTATCTTTATTTTCTTCTATTTTTCCATTATAAAACTTTACTATTTCATCTATTATCTCCATAAATCCCCCTAAAATCAAAAAAATGCTTCACACTTTTGTATGAAGCGCTTTTTATATATCTCTATTTCTTAAAAATGGTGGCAAATCATCATCATCATTATCTGTAACTGTATCAACCTTAGTAGGAGTTGTTTGATATGTTTGATAAAGAGGTGCACTTTCCTCTTCAAACCCTGTAGCAATAACAGTTACAATTGCCTCATCAGAAAGAGATTCATTTATTACAGCACCAAATATAATATTTATATCAGTATTAGCAGCTGCACGTATAACCTCAGACGCATCTTCTGCTTCAAATAAAGTTAAACTATTTCCACCAGTTATATTAATTATACAATCAGTAGCGCCAGAGATAGTTGTTTCAAGAAGTGGACTAGAAACAGCTTGCTTAGCAGCTTCAATCGCACGATTCTCACCAAATCCAACACCAATTCCTATAAGAGCTTGCCCACGAGATTCCATAATAGCTTTAACATCTGCAAAATCCAAATTAACTAATCCTGGAACACTAATCAAATCAGATATTGATTGTACACCTAAACGAAGAACATTATCAACTTCTCTAAATGCTTCTGTCATAGGAGTTGACTTATCTATAATATCTCTTAATCTATCATTAGGAATAACAACAAAAGTATCTACATGTTTTTTAAGTTCATCTAAACCTACCAAAGCATGGTCCATTCTTTTTTTACCTTCAAACTTAAAAGGTTTAGTAACAATTGCTACTGTAAGACAACCAAGTCCTTGTGCTATTTCTGCAATGACTGGTGCAGCACCTGTTCCTGTTCCGCCACCTAAACCGCAAGTAACAAAAACCATATCAGCGCCTCTTAACGCATCTTCTATTTCGTTTCTACTCTCTAAAGCAGCCTCACGACCAACTTCTGGATCAGCTCCAGCACCAAGCCCATCAGTTATAGAAATACCTATCTGTAACTTAGTTTCTGCTAAAGAAGTATTTAGAACTTGCAAATCTGTATTCGCAACTATAAACTCCACACCTCTAAGACCATCTTCTATCATTCGGTTTACAGCATTACATCCGCCTCCACCTACTCCTATAACTTTTATTTTTGCTATTTGTAACATTTCTAATGTGTTGTCCATATCACACTCTCCTTAATTATCGAAAAAGTAGCTATAAACTTTACCGAGTAAACTACTTCCATCTATTTTCTTCTTATCTCTAAATAAATTTTCTTGTTCTTCTTCTCTTATTGTAGCAGCAACTCTACTTCTAAACTTTAATTTTTCATAATATAATCTTATGACACCAAGTACAGTACTATACCTATTATTTCTTACTCCTAAAGTCTCAATTCTAGTAACTAAAGCATTTTTACCAAAAACTTCACTATAAACTCTATCAAAGCCATCTATCTCAGTAGTACCTCCAGTTATAATTATATAACTTATATCTTTTTTTGTTAAGTGATTTATTTGCTTTTTTGCCATTTCTAATATTTCTCTTACTCTAGAATAAACTATCTCACTTACCTCATACTGATTTATTTTAATATGTTCATTATTTTTTGTCAAGCAACTTACAATCTCTGATGTACTAGCACCACCTCTATGAGCTAATGCAAAACTCTCTTTAATTTGTCTACTATCATCAAGTGCTAAATCATAAATATAGCTAATATCTCTGTCTATATTTCTTCCACCTATATCTATAATTTCAGTACTAACTAATATTTCTTCTGCTATTATACTAACCTCTGTTTTATTAGTACCAATATTTATCACTGCACCTATCTTATCTTTATACTCATCTTTTCTAAAAGCATAATAATCTGCTTGCCCACCAAAAGCTAAATCTATTACTCTAATACCAAGGGTCTCTAAAATATTTATAAAAGTATAAATATTTTTCTTAGGAACAGTCCCTAAAATACTTGAAACATCTAACTTATAAGCTTGTAAACCTTTAGGATCCTTTACAAGTTCTTTATCATTAATAAGAAACTCAGCAGGAGTTACACTAACAAGTTCTAAATTAGGACTAATCTTATTATAAACACTATCTTGAAGTGCCCTAGTAATATCTTCTCCTAATACTTGCTTTTCATCTCTTATAATATTAGTAGTTCCTTCTCCTCTTTGAAACTCGGCATAATATGAAGGTACGCTTATAATAACACTATCTAATTTAATACCAAGTACATCTTCAGTTCTTTTAATAGCCTCTTTAATACTCAAAAGAGCTTCATCACTATCAATTATTAAACCTTTCTTTACACCTTTACTTCTAACTTCTGTGCATGCCAAAACAAATAATTCTTCTCTAAATACTTCTCCAACAACAATTTTAATGCTATTAGACCCTAAGTCTAAACTTGTTATTATCTGTTTCATACATCCCTCACTTATTGTCTAAAAACATTATAACAAATATTTTATCATTTTTAAAGTATAAAGAACATAAATATAATACAAATATACAATAAATAACGTTAAATATTATTTATAAAACCATTTACTTTTCACATAACAAAAGTTAGTAAAAATAATAATATTGAATCCAATCTTCAAATACACTTATAAATATTTTATCTTCTATTATATATATGTATAAAGTTCTAAAATTAAGTTAAATTCATTTTAAATGCTAAAATGAAAGATAACTAAAAAACCTAAAAGAATCATAATAAAATTTAAACCATCTACACAAATATAGACACTTACTTAAAATATAGTAACCTATTAAAAATTTGACTAACTGTATTTAATATGGTATAATTTATACAGGTGATTAAATGAATTTTTTAGAATACTATAAACCTAAAAATCTTTGGAAACTATGTAATAATGAATTAAATCCACAGTTAGATATACATAGTATGATTTATATTAATGCTGCAAAAGAGTTTGCACAATTATGTAAAAGTATGAATTGTACAAATAAAGAGACATTTTGTGATATCTATACAAGTATATCATTGTCAGCTTTAAAATTATATCAAATTTATGGATATGGAAAAATAAGTGCAAGTAATCTAATACTTTTTTCTATTTGTAATGGAGCAAAAAGTACTGATATAGAAACATTTAAAAATATATTAACAAACATTATAAAGTTTGGAGATAAAAAAATACTTGCTTCATACTTAGGATGTTTATCTGACATTGCAGAAAATCTAGGTATAGATAGAATTCAAAATATCATAAATGATAACAATTACACTTTGACTCTAGAACCCAAAAGAACAACTTTAAAATAGTTATTCTTTTTTTAATTTGCTTTTTCTATTTAACCTATAAACGCATATTATTTATTAGGGGTTGAAACTTATGAAAAAAGATAAACTGTTGTTTTTTGGAACTATACTACTTGCAACTTTTGGTCTTATTATGATTTATTCATCTAGCTATGTATGGGCAGAATTCAAATTTAATAATCCATACAAATATCTAATTAGCCAAGGGATATTTTTAATTATTGGAATATTTGTTATGTTAATCTTAAGCAAAATAGATTATAAAATATATAAAGAAAAATCAAATCTAATTTTATTTGGTTGTTTTCTTCTTTTAGTTCTAGTGTTAATTCCTGGTATAGGAGTAGTCAGAAATGGTAGTAGAAGCTGGTTTGGAATAGGACCATTGGGCATACAACCTAGTGAACTTAGTAAACTCGGATTAGTAATTTTTGTTTCTAAATATTTATCAAAAAATGACAGAGAAAAAAGAGTTACTAAAAATTTTGTATTTCCTATTCTTGGTATAATAATTCTTTTCTTTGGACTCATTATGCTAGAACCAGATTTTGGTACAGGAATGATAATAGTTATGTCATTAATTGCTTTGATATTTATAACAGGAACAGATATTTCAATATTTGTTAAACTTGGTTTAGTAGGTATTTTAGGAATAATAGGTTTAATAATCGTAGCGCCTTACAGACTAAAAAGAATAACATCATTTTTAAATCCTTGGAGCGATCCTCTAGGAAGTGGATTTCAAATAATACAATCACTTTATGCAATCGGACCAGGAGGACTTTTAGGTTTTGGTTTTTTAAATTCCAGACAGAAACATTTCTATTTACCAGAACCTCAAACAGATTTTATCTTTTCAATTATAAGCGAAGAGTTTGGATTTTTAGGAATATTTATTATAACTACTCTATTCTTAATTATCTTCTATAGATGTATAAAAATTTCTTTAGAAACAGAAGATTTATTTGCAAAATATCTATCTTTTGGATTAAGTTTTATGTTAATTTTCCAAACACTTCTTAATTTAATGGTTGTAGTTGGTATTGTGCCTGTTACAGGTGTCACTCTTCCATTTATAAGTTATGGTGGATCTAGTTTACTTGTAAGTATGACTATGATTGGAATTATTTTAAGTATTAGAAAAAAAATGTAAAAAATATTTACTAAAAATACTAATTTATTACTTTTTAATATGACTTTATGCTAAATTTATCTTGGTAACTAATTATGATTTTATATGATAAATACTTTTTATTGACATCAATAACCATTATAATAACAAGAATATTAATTTATAAATTTAATAAGCCAAGTCCAACTATAAAAATTTTAGAACTCATCACTGGATGTTTGGATTATTATTTACAATTATACTCTTATTAATATCAAGCTTTTATCTAATATTTATTTATTATCTATGAGTACAGGTATATTTTTAGACGAAATCGGATTTATTATAATTAGAGGTAAATTCATGAAGATAATTATAGTCCAATATCATTTATAATATTAATAATTTTTATCATTCTCTTATTTATTTTTAGAAAAAACATTATTAATTTCTATTTATAAATTGCTATTCTAACATATAAAACGTAATTTAAAATCAAAATACTACTTCGTTAACTAAACAATTATTTTATACTATGCAATGTCATAGTTTTTTCATAGAACATAAGTAACCTCACAGTTTACCATTCCTACTTTTTTGAATTGCCACCGAGTTTTTTATAATATCTATTGAATCCATCTTATAAATTAAATACACTACATTTTAAGCTACAACTATCTACTTCACTTAAAAATGAAAAATAAATTAATTTAAAAACACAAATTATTTAGATATAAAATATATCTAGTTTTTGTGTTTTATTTTATACGAACATTATTTTCGATTTTAATGAGGACCTTCCTATAATATAAAAAAGTTTAAAACTTTTATTACTTTAATTATCAAAATAAAAAATGCCTTAACCATTAAAAAATTATAAAGGCATTTAATAAATCCAAAACTAATACTTATTACAACCAAACACCATAATATATTGCTCCCATACCAAGCATAAATCCAACTATCCAAAACATTTTTACAATATCATTTTCACTCCAACCAAGTTTTTCGAAATGATGATGAAGTGGAGCCATTAAGAATACTTTTCTGCCAAACTTTTTAATAGAAATTATTTGTATCATACTAGAAAGAGTTTCTGCTATAAAAACACCCCCAATCACAGCTAAAGATAACTCATGCTTTGTAAGAATAGCTACAGATGCTAATGTCGCACCTAACCCCAAAGATCCAGTATCTCCCATAAATACTTTAGCAGGATGAGTATTATAAACTAGAAAACCTAATAATGACCCTACCAATATAAAACAGAATATAGCAATCTCTTGATAACCATCAACCCATGTTGTTCCCCAAGATATAATACCAAAACTTAAAAACGCAATAGCAGAAAGACCACCAGCCAAACCATCTTCTCCATCAGTAATATTAACAGCATTACTAGTTCCAACTAATAAAAACAATATAAAAAGACCATAAAACCATTTTAAATCAATATCAAGACCTATAGAAGATATAATTAAATGTGTACTTCCTCCATCTCTCATATAAATATAGAAAAACACTAAAGCAATTAAAACTTGGACAATTAACTTCTGCATTACAGAAAGTCCTCCATTATCATGCTTTAAAATTTTCTTAAAATCATCAGCAAACCCAAGTAAACTATAACTCACAAAAACAAACATGATGATTATAAGAGAAGATGTAATCTCTAAACTCCCCTTAAAATACAATAAAAGCATTGTTATAATAGCAGGAATAATAAAGATTAATCCTCCAATAGTAGGAGTTCCCTCCTTTACAAGATGTCTCTCAGTAATATGTTTACTTACATTTTGTCTAAAATTAAGTTTTCTAAGTAATGGTAATATAATAAAACCTAAAAATACTGATATAAAGAAACCCAACATCAAACCCAAAACTGACTTAGCTAATATAAGCATATGCTTCACTTCCTCTTAACTTTATTATATAAAGATACTGAAAAAATTTCAAATATCAATGAAATTTCACAGTTAATTTAACATTAACTTTACAACTCCACCTTCTTTAATTCTATCTCCACTCTTAGGACTTGTTTCAACAACTGTCTCTCCACTTCCACTATATTCAACAGTAAAACCTTTTAATTCCTTTAAAGCTTCACTTTTAGACATATTTACTACATCAGGTACTGTTAAATACTTTACTTCATACCATTCATACTGTTTAGGTATACCTTCACTATCACTTTTAATATCATACAAATTTATAGCAGACTTTAAAACACTACTAGCTATAGGCGCAGAGACAGTTCCACCATATTGAGTAACACCATGAGCACCATCTATAGCAATGTAAATAACTAGTTCAGGATCATCAGCAGGCATAAATCCTATAAACGAAAGAACATAATTCCCTACCATATATCTTCCATCTGGCCCCACCTTCTGAGCAGTACCAGTTTTACCACCAATTCTGTATCCTTCTATGTAAGCGTTATGCCCTGAACCATTAGCAACAACACTTTCTAAAACATATTTGACTAAATCACTAGTTTCTTTAGTAACAACACCTTCACTCTTTAATTTAGGTTTAAATTCTTCTATTAAAATTCCAGAATCGGGTTCACTTATACTAGAAACAATATAAGGAGTATACATATTTCCACCATTAACTATTCCACCAACAGCAGCAACTTGTTGAATTGCAGTGACAGAAACTCCTTGTCCAAAAGCAGTTGTAGCTTGTTCTACTGGACCAACTTTATCTAAATTAAATATAATTCCACTTGCTTCACCATTCAAATCTATTCCAGTTTTTTTCCCAAAACCTAATCTATCAATATACTCAAATAGCTTTTCTTTTCCTAATCTATTACCTAATTCAACAAAACCTGGATTACATGAATTCTCAACAACTTGCACGAAAGTTTGGTCACCATGTCCTTTATGTTTCCAACAATGCAAAGTCGAACTAGCAACCCTTACACTTCCAGAATCATAAAAATGTTCTTCAAAAACATTGACTAATCCTTCATTTATTGCAGCAGACAAAGTTAAAATTTTAAAAGTCGAACCTGGTTCAAAACTTTTCCAAATTGCTAAATTTCTATTTATAGTTTCCACAGAATAATTTTGATAATTTCCAGGATCAAAAGTAGGTCTACTACTCATAGCCAAAATTTCACCAGTTTTTGGATTCATTACTATTCCAATCGCACCCTCAGCAGTATACTTACTTACAGCATTATTAAGTTCACCTTCAAGAACCAACTGTAAATCTAAATCTATTGTCAAATTTATATCAAGGCCACTTTGTGGAGAAACGTAAATCTCAGGCATTTGTAACTTATTCCCTTTACCATCAGAATAATATTTTATAGACCCATCTGTTCCTGTCAAATAATCATTATACATAAGCTCTAATCCACTTAACCCTTGATTATCTATACCTACATACCCTATTACATGGGCAAGTACATCATTATACTTATAATATCTTTTTGTTTCTTTTAACAAATACACTCCGTCATATCCCAAATTATTTATCTTCTCAGCGACTTCATAACTTAAATTTCTTCCTTCTGGATGTATTCTTTCAATTGAAACTTTCTTACTAACATGCCTCAATATTTCATTATAATCAGCACCTAAAATTTCACTAATATTTTTAGCTACCTCTTCCTTATTTTTTATCTGATTAGGAATAACCACTAAAGAAGATGTAGTCTCATTTCCTGCGATTATTTTACCATTTCTATCTAATATCCTTCCCCTATCTGCCTGTACTGGTAAATTTCTACTCCATAAACTACTAGCCAAACTATTTAATTTTTCATACTCAATAACTTGAATATAAAATACCCTTATTATTATAAGCACAAATAAAATTACAACTATTAAAAAAACCATTTTGATCCTACCGTTTTGCATACTTTGAAACATAATATCCACCTAGTAAAATTATGATAAAAAAAAGAAAAAAAGAACCTTAAATATTACTTTAAAATTCTTTTTTAACATCTTCATCCAAATATGTCTCACAGTCATTCTCAAAATAATCAATATATTCTTTTAAATATGCCACATTACCTTGTTCATCTGTTAAAACTACATCTAAAACTCTTTTCCCCACTACTTTTTCTTCTGAATTTTGAACAACTTTTATATGAGAAATCTCATTTAAACCAAGTTCTTGCTTAACATCATTAATAACACTTTGCTTTTCTAACAAATTATTTTTTACTCTTAATACTGATTTAGAATGATTATAAATAATATACAACGGAACTATAGTAGAAAGAGATATAACGATATTCATTATTTTTAAATTTTCTTTTACACTTAAACCATTAAAAATAGAAGATAGACTTGCAAATACAGAATAAATAGATATTAAAATAAAGTCAGATATTAATAATAAGTTTAATGACTTTCCATCATACAATTCTGATAAAATCTTTGAAACACTATCATTTAAAATTTTCTTTCTCATACATACATCAACTCCATTAAAAGATATTATAAAATATATAAAGATAAAAATAAAGATTTTTACATAATAGACAAAATTAAATACAAAAAATTGACAACAGGAGCAAAATATGCTACAATTATAATCAGTTAATAAAGGGGAATTTATAATGGACAATAATACGAAAGGAGAATCATATTTTTTTAAGAGAAACATTTTTTAAGGCGGAAGGAGAATATATAAAACAAATTCAAAGTAGTGAAGCAGCAAAAATAAGACAACTTAACAAAATAGATGGAAACGATTTAGCTTTAGTAGCAAGACACTTTATAGATTTAGTAGAATATGGTTGTATAGATTATGAAAACATGGAGTTAGTAGAAAAAAAATAATAATATTACTATCTGTTATAAGAGATGTAACTTTAAGAAAAAAATTAGTATTAACACCTGATTATCAAGAAGAAAATGAAGAAACTTTAAGTAGAAGCATAAGACATAGATAAGACCAATAAGGTCTTTTTTTCATTAAAAAAGAAAAACTATTTTTAGTCTTCCTTTGGACAAGTAAAGATTTGTTTATCAAATACATAATGATCATCTTCTTTTTTAGCAGTATACTCTTCACCTTTATATTCAAATATAATTTTATTCATCTTTACTTTTTTAACTTTAATATCTTTTTTTAATTCATCTTGTAAATTAACAGTACCAGATATAACATAACCTAAATCACATTCACCTTCTGATAAAGTATATAAATCTGTATCTATTTGTTTATATTTTGCATTAATCTTAGTATTTAATTTATTAGCAATTTTATCATCATAAACCTCTTTAGAGAAAGACAATAATTTCTCTATATTGTTATATTTATTAATAGCAACTAAATACCATTCTTTTCCATCTATTTCTTTTTTCTCATTAGGATAAACTGCTAATCCTGAACCTTCTGCCGTATAAGCAGAAACATAAGCTTTCTCTAAAGAATTAAATAACATTTTCTCCTTTTCTTCTTTACTTGTTCCACACCCTGTAACTAATAATAGTGTAAGGGCAATTATCAAAATTTTCTTCATTTTCCTTCTCCTTCTTATCATTCTTACTTATATTTTAACACAAATTATGATTTTTATATACTTATTTTAGTAATTTTTCACATTTTTCTACTAAAGTACCTATATCAAAGCCCATATATTCTAAAACTTCCTTCCTAGAACCACTTACTCCATACGAATTTAAAGTTAATAAATATCTTTTATTATAAACAAACTCATTCCATGAAGCATCATTACTCGCTTCTAAAACAATAATTTTAACACCTTGTGGAAACAAATCTAAAAGATATTCTGGATTCTGCTTATTAAATACTTCCTTAGAAGGCATAGAAATGACTCTTGTCATAATTCCTTTTCTTGTTAATTCATCACTAATCTGCATAGCCGTTTCTACTTCACTACCTGTAGAAATAATTATTCCAGCTAGTCTTCCCATTTCTCTTTTAATTACATAAGCTCCTTTTAAAGTACCTTCAATACTACTTCCTTCCAACATACCCTTTTCTTCTTTAGGTATCACCAAAGCAACAGGAGACTTTTTATTCATTATAAAATCCCAACTACCAACTAATTCATTAACATCCGCTGGCCTAAATACAGTTAAATTTGGAATACTACGTAAAGATCCTAACTGTTCAATCGGTTCGTGAGTAGGACCATCACTTCCTATTTTTATAGAATCATGTGTAAATATATATGTTACTGGTAAATTCATTATAGCAGATAGCCTTATAGAAGGTTTCATAAAATCACTAAAAGCTAAAAATGTACTTCCAAAAACTTTTAAACCTGACAAAGCAAGACCATTTATAATAGCGCCCATAGAAGTTTCTCTAACACCAAAGTGTATATTTTTACCACTAGTACTATTAATCTTAAAATCTCCACCTTTTTCCAAATATGTCATAGTTGATTTAACAATATCTGCTCCTCCTCCTAAAAATGTAGGAGACAAAGAAGAAATAACATTCATAAGATTAGAATTAGTAATCCTCATATCTTCTCTCAAACTATTTTCAAAATTAATATGCAAATTTTTCAAATTCAATTTTACTCCGTCTTCAAGAGCTTCTAAAATTTTCTTTTTTTCAGGAATTTTTTCTAAAATAGAATTATAATTCTGAGCCCAACTATTATATATAGGACTTATTCTTTTATCTAAATTTTCTCTATAATAATCTATTGCTTCCTTAGAAACATGAAAAGGTACACGTGACATATTCATTTTTTCTTTTACTCTTAAAATATCTTCATCACTTAAAGGTTTCCCATGTGCTTCGCTAGTGCCAGCAATACTAGTACCAATTCCAATTATAGTTTTTATTTCAATAATACTTGGTTTATCATCTACTGACTTAGCTTTTAAAATTGCTTGATTAATACTTGAAAAATCTTCTCCATTAGAAACTGTTTCAACATGCCAACCTTGAGACTCAAACCTTTTAATAATATCTTCATCAAATACACCTTGAGTTTTCCCATCTAAAGTCACATTATTTGAATCATATAATACTATTAATTTTCCAAGTTTTAAAGATCCTGCTAAAGAAGCTGCTTCATAACTTATACCTTCCATCAAATCTCCATCACTTACCAATACATAAGTAAAATGATTTATTAATTCTTTACCTAAAATGTTCCTTAAATATTCTTCTCCTATAGCCATTCCAACAGCACTTGCGAAACCTTCACCTAAAAGTCCTGTTGACATTTCTACACCTAACTTTGTATTTAATTCAGGATGTCCTGGAGTTTTACTACCTCTTTTACGAAACTTTCTTAAATCATCTAATTCAAATCCATAACCACTATAAAATAATGTACTATAAAGAAGCGCAGACCCGTGCCCTGCACTTAGAACAAATCTATCTCTATTTATCCAAGTACCATCATCTTTATTAAAATTAAGATGATACATAAATAAAGTATAAATCATAGGCGCAGCTCCAAGACAAATCCCTGGATGCCCACACTTTGCTTCATTAATCATATCTATAGCTAGACTTCTAATTCCATTAATAATCTTAGTATCCATGTTTCACCTACTCTATTATATAAGTATTATACCACGCCAGATATTGTTTTGTAAAATACTTAAGCATAGTAAGTTCTAACTTCTTTTATTTCTTGTGCCTGCGAGTTTATGTTTTCTATTCTTTTAGTAATTAAAAAAGATAAAATTGCAATCACAACATAAAATAATATAATTCCCCTGTAACCCTTTAAAAAATTTATTTGTTTTCCCATAAACTCACCACTTCCTTTTCTAAATCTATTATATTACACATAAATGTTCGTGTCAAGTTAAAAACAAAAAAATGTTTGACAAATATACGTTTATATGTTAAATTATATTTATAAGGAGAGTGATATTTTGCAACCTTTAACAAAAAAACAAGAAGAAGTATTAACAGTTATCAAAAAATTTATTGCAAAAAATGGATATAGTCCAAGTGTTAGAGAAGTATGTGAACTAATGAATTTAAGTAGTACTGCTACTGTATTTGTTCATATGAGACATCTTATGAATAAAGGTTATTTAAAACAAACTGACAACAAATTTCGTACTCTTGAAGTATTAGTGCCTAATGAATATTTAGAAACTAAAGATGATGTAGTTAGTGTTCCATTACTAGGTAAAGTTACATGCGGCAACCCTATAGAAGCTATTGAATTTCCAGATGAATTTATTAGTTTACCAGCTTTCATGATACCTAAAAAAGAAGAAATATTCACATTAAAAACTGAAGGAATGAGTATGAAAAATATAGGTATATATGATGGAGACATAGTTATAGTAAAAAGAACTGCATCTGCAAAAAATGGAGATTATGTAGTAGCACTAGATGAAAATGGATTTACAACTTTAAAAACTTTTTATAAAGAAGATGGTTACTTTAGACTACAACCCGAAAACGAAACAATGGACCCTATAATTCTTGACAAAGTTACAATACTAGGAATAGCAATTGGACTTTATAGAAAGTTATAAAAAGATTTGAGAAAAAACCTCTCAAATCTTTTATTTGTTTATAAGCATATATACAAGAAATAGTACTAATATAACTGTAATAATAATTCCATTTATCTTTTCTCTTAAGTCGCTTTTATTAGTAACACCCAAAGTATAAGTAATTAAAACTCCACCAAGTAATCCTCCAATATGACCATAAAAATCAATACCAGGAACTATCACACTTAATATTAAATTAAGAACTATAACTGGAACAATCCCACTTCTTAAAAATCCATCTAAAGTAGCACGATATTTATATCCAAAATACATAAGCGCTCCAAATAATCCAAAAATCGCTCCACTAGCACCTATACCAAAATAATCACCCAAAACAGCAGAAAGCAAGTTTCCAATTATCCCACTAACAAAATAAATAATAGCATATTTTCCCTTACCATAATACTTTTCAATCATTGGGCCAACCATATAAAGTGCTAACATATTAGACATCAAATGAATAACATCGCCATGTAAGAACATACTTGTTATAAGTCTCCATACCTCTCCTCTTTGCAAATACACAAAATGATTACCTAGATTTTGAACAAACGATTCATAATTAAACATCATTAAAAAATAAACAAACACATTTATTAAAATTAAAGCCATTGTTAAAATAGGAGCTTTACTCTCTTTAAAAACTTTAGCTAACTTTTTATCTTCACGAATCGTCTTATCATTTAATTCTTCGGTCATTTGAAACATTCCCATAACACCAGTAGTTTTACTAATAACTTTTTCCTTAAAATCAGGAAAAAATTCATTCATTATCCTATTTTTTTTCAAATCACCTATTTTACTTATTTTAATACTCTCAATATCTTTAACAGAAGTAACTGGAACCTCTTCCCTAACATCAAGAAGAATATTTAAAACATTCATTTTAAAAGAATATGTTTTCTTTTTGATACTTTTTCTAATAGCATTAGCTTTTCTTAAATCTGTAGCTAACTGCTCTTCATTATGTATATAATTAATGTTAATCCTTATAAGAGAAATATCATTATCTAAATTTTCTAACCATATCTCGTTTTGAACACCATTAACTATTATAGGTCTATAATTTTCCTCGGTTACAAAATAATGTAATATCTTCATTACCATTTCATCTTTCTTACCGACTGTAATATTGGTCACTTAAAAAATTCCTCCTTTTTCTAGTACTTATATCATACACTTTTTCATAAGATTAGTAAAGGTGATTTTTTATGAAAAAAGTTTTAGTATTCTTAAGTTGTTTTATTCCATGGTTGATAAGTGGCATAATATTTAAATATGATCCTAATTATTATGAAATATTAAATATACCAACATTCGCACTACCTCCAAAAATAATAAGTATATCATGGATTATAATATACATCTTAATAGCAACATCAATTTACAAAGTAAGACAAGAAAAAAATATAATAAAAGAAGGAGACTACTTCTATGTTTTAATAACTAACTACCTAGCTAACCAACTATTTCTTTATGGTTTCTTTAATTTAAAAAGTCCTTTCTTTGGTTTCATACTAACTACAATAACATTTATTAGTTCAATATTCTTATTTTTAGAAACGAAAAGACTAAATAAAAATGCAAGCTACTATCTAATACCTTACATTTTATATAACATATATGCCTTCATATTAAGTTTAACTGTTTACATTATGAATTTCTAAAATCATCTAAAATACTAACAAACTCTTCTTCAAGCGGACACTCAAACTCCATAAATTTCCCATTAATAGGATGATTAAAACCTATATACTTAGCATGCAAAAGCTGACCATAATCATTAATTATATTTTTACCATATACAGAGTCATTAATTACAGGGTGTTTAATATAAGCCATATGAACTCTAATTTGATGAGTTCTACCTGTTTCCAAAATACATTCAAGCAAAGTAGCATTATTTAATCTCTCTAAAACAGTAAAATTAGTTATAGCTTCTTTACTGTTTTTTTCTGTAACACACATCTTTTTTCTATCATTCTCACTTCTTCCTATAGGCGCTACGATTTTACCACTATTTTCTAAAATAACCCCATTAACTAAAGCTATATATTTTCTTTTAATTTTATGCTCTTTAAACGCTTCGCTAAGAACACGGTGCGCTTCATTTGTCTTAGAAACTAGTAAAAGTCCAGAAGTATCCTTATCTATTCTATGAACTATACCAGGTCTATCTTCACCATTAATATCACTTAAATTACTTGTATGAAACATTAAAGCATTAGCAAGAGTTCCACTTTTATTTCCATTTCCAGGATGTACCACCATACCACTTTTTTTATTAACAACTATAATATGTTCATCTTCATAATAAATATCTAAAGGTATATTTTCTTTTATTAAATCACTATTTTCACACCACTCTTCAAACTCTATAATATCATTAGCTTTAAGTAAATACCCTGTTTTTACTATATTATTATTAACTGTTATAGTTCCATCTTTAATATGCTTACCTATATTACTTCTAGTCTCATCTAATCTTTCAGTAAGAAACACATCTAATCTAACTAATTCATCTAATTCACTTACTACTATTCTCATACTTCTCCTCCAAAAATACTCCGATTAAAAACAAAAATGCACCTACAACTATAAAAGTATCAGCTAAATTAAAAATTGCTGCATCATAACCAAATATTTTAAAATCTAAAAAATCTCTAACATAACTAAAATATATTCTATCAAACAAATTTCCTAAAAGACCACCTATTATTAAAGAAACACCTGAATCTAATACTAAATTTCTCTTTTTATGATAAAAAAGTTCAAATAATAAATATATAAGTACTACTACTGAAATAATTACAATAAATATTGTCTTACCTCCAAACATACCAAAAGCAGCACCATCATTATGAGAATAAGTAATACTAAAAAAATTCTTAATAACACTGACACTATCATTAAGTTTAAAATTATTCATAATTAATAATTTACTTATCTGATCTAAAACAAAAACTATTAATATAATAAATATAAATTTAAACTTTTTCATAATATTTTTCACTCTCTTTCTATCTTATATTAGCATATTTAACAAAAGAAAAAAAGACCTTTATATAAAATTACAGCTTTAAAGAAAAAGACACTACAAAGTGCTCACAATTCTATTAAAATAACATCACTACCTAGCTTTTTAATTTGCTCATATTTTATAGTGATGTCTCCTTCAGTATTAAAAAAATTTCTCATATACTTACTTTTCTCAATAACTAAACTAACTAAAGAACCATTAGTCTCACTTATCTCAGCATCTATAATTCTCCCTACTATTCTTCCATCATTAACATTTATAATGTCTTTTCTCTGTAATTCAGAAAGTCGCATAATACCACCTACATAATAATATGTTAATCACTCCATAAAATGCTACTTAATCAAACGTTTAACATTATTAATCGCATTTTTCTCTAGCCTAGAAACTTGAGCTTGACTTATATTCATTTCATTAGCAATTTCCATTTGAGTTTTTCCTACAATAAATCTACTAATTAAAATATCCTTTTCTCTTTCCTTTATCTTTTCTAATGCTCTTCTCATACTTATAAGAGAATCTAAATCTTTATTCTCTCTTTTATCCTCTATTTGATCCATTAAATATATAGTATCTCCTCCATCATTATATATAGGATCAAATAAACTCATAGGTTCTTTTAAAGATAACATAGCTTCACTAACATCATACTCACTTATACCTAAATTAGAGCTTATTTCTTCAGTATTTGGCTCTTTACCAGTTTCTTGCATATATTCTTCCTTAAACTTCATTATTTTATATGCTTGATCTTTAATACTTCTACTAATTCTAACAGAATTATTATCCCTAATATACCTTTTTATTTCTCCTTCAATCATTAAAACTGCATACGTACTAAATTTTACTTCATGAGATAAATCAAAATTATCTATAGCTTTTATAAGACCAACACATCCTATTTGAAACAAGTCATCCATATTATCAGTTTTATTCTGATATTTTTTTAAAATAGATAAAACTAACTTTAAATTACCCTCCACTAATTCATCTTTAGCTTGTATATCTCCACTTTGAAATCTTTTAAATAAATCTAACATTTCCTTATGCTTTAATACTTTAATTTTAGAAGTATTAATACCTGTAATTTCAACTTTATTCTTTGCCATTAAAAAACATCCTTTCTACACTTATATTGTAGTTAAGGACATTTTTTTATACAACTATAAGAATTTTTTAATATTATTATACTTTCATAAGACTTTTTAACTTTTTAATAGCTTTCTTTTCTATTCTTGAAATATAAGATTGACTAATTCCTAACATATCAGCAACTTCTTTTTGAGTATACTCTTCAGAATTATTTAAACCGTAGCGCAGAGTCAAGATTTCTCTATCCCTAGAAGGTAATTTATCTATAACTCCTGCTAAAATTTGTTTATCTACCACATCCTCATATTCCTTTTCCACTATATCTCCATCTGTTCCAAGAACATCTTCCAAATGAAGTTCATTTCCATCTCCATCAAAATTAATAGAATCTTCAAAAGACACTTCAACTTTCCTTCTCTTATTTTTTCTCAAAAACATAAGTATCTCATTATCAATACATCTTGACGCATAAGTCGCAAGTTTAATATTTTTATCTAACTTATAAGTTTTAACACCTTTTATTAATCCAATTGTGCCTATAGATACTAAATCCTCTAAATCATACATAGTATTATCATATTTTTTAGCTAAATAAACAACTAATCTTAAATTATGCTCGATTAACTTATTTCTAGCACTAATATCACCTTCTTGACTTTTTAAAACTAGCTGTTCTTCTAAGTCTTTGCTTAAAGGTGGTGGCAATAAATCTGTGCTACCTAAATAAAAACACTTACTATCATCTCTAAACAACTTCTTTAATAATTCCAACAATTTCATAATTATTCCTCCATCAATAAATAATTTAAAATACAATTAATTCCATTATCTTTTAATTTTGCATTAGTAAGTCCTATTACTACATCGGTTCTAATACCTATACCATCAATATACAATTTATCTACTCTTATACATTTTAAAAATCCTGTATTATTAACACTTTCATAAGGTACTAACATAAAATTACCTGGTGTCAAACACTCTTCTATTTCCTTAGAATTAACAACTATAACTTTATTATGATTATAAGGCTCTAGTAAAGTATTACCAGTATCCATAAAACCATTTAGTCGAACGACTCTCTTGTCTTTTAAATATACATCTACTTTATAACTTAAAGAATTTCTCAATTTAAACTTATTCATTTCTTTAACATAAAAATACAAAATAACAGGAGAAGCTATTAAAATAAATAAATAGTTAACACTTAGTCCCTTATGATAAAATATCATACCTATATTCCTATAACTAAATTCTACATTCAAATAATACATAAATCCTCCCATAATAATACTTGTAATATAGAAATAAAACATATTAAGAATTACATATTTAATATCTTTATATCCAAAAGTAACAAGTACTATTAAAATACTGAGTAATACTTTCATAAGAAATAAAGTTAAAGTAGTAAAAGGCACAAATAACACTAATATTGTTAAACTTCCTAGTAATGCTCCTAAAGTAATTTTTTTTAACGAGGCATGTCTTTTCAATATAAGTGATACAGATAACAATAATATAAAATCAAATGCAAAATTAATAAAAATAATTAGGTCTACATATACTCTCATATACTCACCCTTTTTTATTATAGAAAAAAAAAGACAAGTTTTTTGTCGTTTCATAGTTTTATCTAATTAATTTTTTTGCTACTTCTTCTTCAGTAATAATTCCCATTTTCATTTCTTCATAATATTCACGTAAACTGCCTACATTATAACCATTTAACATCATTTGACCAGATAATTGATTAGAATCAGAGATAATTGGTTCTTCACTCACATAAAAAGATTTCTTTTCATATTCCCTAACAAAATTAGCTAGAAATCTCAAATTTATATAACTCCTATTTCCTTTAGGATAAATAAAAGAATAATAAAAATTCACAAGAAATCTAGTATCAAATAAAGTCCTTTCATTTGAATTCTTTAATGTTAAAAACATACTATATAATATCTCATATTGTTCTTTGGTAACAACATAATTAGAAATAAAAGTATCATTTAACAATTTACTTAAAAAATCAATGTCTCTAGCATATTTCAAAAATTTTTTTTCTAGATAGTATTCATTTAAAAGCATATAATCACTTTTATAAAAAATATTAAGTAACCTAAGTTTTCTACTTGCTCTATAAGCAATAAATAATTTTCCTGTTTGATTTATATTATATAATTCTTTTAAACTATCTTCATCTTCTATTTTTTTAAATTCTTCATCAAAATATCTTAATTGATTTGGAGTACTTATTTTATAATATTTCCTATAAAAAAGCGTTCTAATTTTATAATTAAAATCTAAATCGCCTATAAAATAAGGATTAGTTCTGACACTATTATAATTATTAAAATCTTTACACACGCTTTCTACTCTAATATTACTAAATAAATGCTTTTTTTCAAGTTTTCCTTCCAAAACTAATGTATATCTATTTACTTTTGCCATAATCTAAACCTCCATAACTATATATATAGAATAGCATAATTTAAGAATTAAAGTCAAAGCATTTTTTATGACTAAGAAAACAAGTAATTTTAATCAAATAAAAACTATCATAAAATTGAATTCTATGATAGTTTAATTTATTTATTTTTCTACTGTTCTAGTAACACCTGTAGGTGTCCATCCTTCTAAAGTCTTATATTCGCTCCATTTATATCTATATGAAGTTACTTTATTAACTGTTGCTTTAGCATCATATGAATTAGAAACAGTGCCTAAATAACATTTATGGTCATTCTTTAATTCTCCTCCATTTGGACAAGTATAAACTGTCTTTCCATCTGTCTTAGAAGAATTATAATTATAACTATTATTAATTACACATCTTCCACCACTTAAGTTTCCTCCATTTGGACAATACTGTGTACCAGCACTTTGTGAAGCATCATATACTTGAGTTTCAGTAACTACACATGTTGATCCACTTAAAGTTCCTCCATTCGGACAACTATATTTTCCTGGAGTAGCAGTTGCCTTATAATTATAAGAATCATCATAATAGCATCTTCCACCACTTAAGTTTCCTCCATTTGGACAATAATAACTTCCTTGGCCTCTACTTGCAGTATATGTATAAGAATCGTCATAATAACATCTATTACCAGATAATTGACCACCATTTGGACAATATTTACTTCCTTGTGACATTGAAGCTGCATATGAACTTGAACTTGTCCCTACACAGACAGAACCACTTCTATTATAACCACTTGGACAACTATAAGAAGCTGTAGCTGCCACTGTTTGAGTACTTGAAGTTGTAGTACATTTACCATTTACTGGATTTGCACCATTCGAGCAATAATAATTTGGTGTTGCACTAACTGTTTTACTACTTGTAGAACCTGATTTAACACACATCTTAGTACTATTATTTAGATTTCCACCACTTGGACAACTATATTCATAAACTGAATATCTCCAAGTATAATAATAAACTGGATTTGGACATTGTAATTTATTACTACATGTATATCTTGCTTCTTTTCTAACTAAAGCATAACCACTTCCCATATTCGAATTAGTATTAGTTATAGTTTTACTAACTGCTTTTCTAGTAGCAGCATAACTACTTCCAGGTGTAGTTGTAGTTATAGTACATGTAGAAGTACTTACTGTTCTTCCATCTGGACAAGTATAATTTCTTATCAACGCATTTGTACTAGATGTACTTCCAGGTTTAACACAAATTGAACCACTCTTACTATAACCACTAGGACATGTATATACAACTGTAGCAGCAATTGTTGAAGTTGATGAAGTATAACATCTAGAACCGTTTAAAGTTCCTCCATTTGGACAATAATAACTTCCAGAACTTGTTGAAGCTATATAAGAGTTTTCTCTAGTTACATAACATACACCATCTCTTAAAGTTCCTCCATTTGGACAATAATATTCTCCAACACTAAGTGAAGCAACATAAGAATTTTCTCTAGTTACATAACATACACCATCTCTTAAAGTTCCTCCATTTGGACAACTATATGTTGTAGCTGCTTGACTAGCTGCATAAGTACTTGTTCCATTTTTATAACATTTACCATTATTTAAAGTTCCTCCATTTGGACAATAATAACTTCCTGTACTAGTTGAAGGATTATAATATTCCATCTTAGTAACATAACATATACCGTCTTTTAATTCTCCTCCATCTGGACAATACTCAGTCCCTTTAGTAGTAGTCTGTGTTGCTTTATAGCTGTTAGTACTGTATATATAACATTTACCATTACTTAATACTCCTCCATCTGGACAACTATAAACAGTATTTTCTCCCGTTACTTCTTGTTTAAACTGATATTCAAGTGATAATTGTTTTTCAGGTTCTTTAAAACACTCTTCTTTCTCACAATAAGTATAACATCCTAAAGTTTTCTCAACAAAATTCTTCTCACTTGGACAAACTAAGTTAACTTTTAAAGTAAAATCATTTTTATTTTTTCTAACTTGTACATAAGAATTTAATGTATCACATTCTTCACCATTTTCATCTACGAACGGTAATATCAAATTCTTATTAATCATTTCTTGAAGTGTTATCTCTGCTGTATCACCAATATTCTTTGGTAATCTCTCATCTGTATAATAACTCTCTGCTGCATCTTGCATGTACTTAATATTTTCTCTAAACACATTACTATAAAAAGGTTTCATATTAGGTACTTTTGGAAATAACCATAATAATAACAATAAGAATATTACCAAAAATACAGCTTTAATTATTACATCTTTCCAATCAAATCTTCTATTTCTAGGTTCTCTCTCATCCCATTTAAAACCAGGATTTTTTTCACTACTATACATAACTTCTCCCCCTTACCTACTATTTTAATTTTCTACCAAAATCATCTTCATACATAGCTTTGCTATTATAATTATCAGAAACCATTTGAACTAAATAACTTCCCATTATATTAAGGTCTTCTACTTCATCTGTCTTTTCACCATTTTCACTAATCATATTAACAGTACAAACAGCATAATTAAATTCATTAGTAATATCATAAAATGATCTTTCTTCACAACTAATAGGATCATATATCATTAAAGCTTTTGCTTCACCACATAAAGTAGCACCATTTAAGAAAGCTATACTAGTAAGATATTTCATACCACCTGTTTCTAATGAATTCAAATCAATTGAAGAATAACCTTGTAATAATGCTGAACTTAAGAATAATTCTGCATATTGTTTTTGTAAAGCACTTATATCTTCTTTACCTGCACCTTGTATCATACCTGTTCTTAATTTTGATAATTGATGAAGTAACATTTGTCCTTTAGTACCATCTACACAGAATATCCCTAAATCTAATGTTCCAGAAGTTTCAGTTCTTTCAGTAGTAACTCCATTTACTCTATCAGTTGCATTTCCTTCTTCTCTAAACATCAAATTATTAATTGTATTAATTGCATATGTAGCACTATCAACACTAACATTTTCACAATTACCTGCACCAATCTGCCTTATTTGTTCTGCAATTTCATCTATCGTAACATATTGCTGAGGCAAATAGACATCATAATACTTTGTCTTAATTTCTTCTGCTCTAGCATAAACCTGCTCTTCATTATAAATATCAGTTAAAACCGTATCAAATAATCCCTTTTTCTCTTGAGGATTATCATAAGACCCAGGAGTTTCTACTGCATTATTATTTGCAGAATTAGTAGTACCTTTATCTTCAAAAACACCATCTAAATTTGGAAAGCCAAAAGGATTATTTGTTAAAGAAGTTTCATCATCTTCTACACTAGATTGTCCATTACTTCCTAAAGTGTCATCTGTTGACTGTCCACTTTGAGTATCTTTAGAAGGATCCATTGTACCTTGAAGATCTTGATCATCATCATTATTTAATACTTTATCATTATTATTTGAATATAAATACGCTCCATAAGCAAGTCCCCCTGCTGCCACTATAGATACAAGAGCAATTAAAGCTTTTTTCTTACCACTTCCAACAAGCCCTAAACTGCCTTGTGCTCTAGCTCTAGCTTGTTCTTGTAAAATATCTAGTTGATCATTTAGTTTTCTAATAACCTCATTATATCTATCATATTTTCTTTTATCAGCTTCATTTAAATCATCCCTGCTCTGAGCTATAGGATCATAAGATTCAGCCATAATTCTAAGCTTTTCTTGATATTTTAAAATCTTTTTTTCTAATCTTTCTATTTTTTTATTAATATTCATACAAATACCCCCTTTGTGAATATATGACTAAGATTATACTCCAAAATACTTAAAAAGTCAACCAATTTAGTATATTATTGGTGTTTATTTTGTACCATTTCAAATACCGTTACAAACAGAAACAAATTATCATTTACAATAACAAAATCTCTTCTTACACCAATATAAAAGTGAAAAAAGAGATTAAAAACTAATTAAGTAACTCTGAAATACTGACAATCTTCATTTGTTTACCAGTAATATAATTAATAATTGGACTTATTTCATTCTTTGTCTGCTCACTCTCCTTATACACATAAAAATTTCCCTTATTTAAAGTTTTCTTAGTATTAAGAAAAATATCATGAGTATAAACATACTCTGGTTTTATAGTATTAATTTTAGACTTTTTACACATATCCAAATTATCCTTAACACCTAAATTAACGCAAAACTTTCTCTCACTATTTTGAAATTCCTTCATAACACTTAAATACTTTTTAAAATCATTTTCTTCACTACCACCATAAACTATATCAAAGCCTTCATTATATACATCCTTTAAATACTCTTTATGAGTTTCTGCTACACTACCTGTAACTATTAAATTTAATTTTACACCTTTATATTTACTAACATCTACAATATCCTTAATATAAGAACCATCTATCACATTAATAAATAAACTAACACCTAAAGTAGCTTCATTAGCCTTTATTATATAGCTATCCTTGGTAGTATCTAAATTAACATCACACTTGATTTCCTCAAATACCATTAAATCCTCATCAAATCCATAACCTTGCATATTAGAATAACTAGCACTGGTATCAATAACTCGACCATTAACCCCAAGCACGACTCCACTTGGAGTTTTATATCCCTCTTTACATGGCACATAAGATGTTTCTTTATACTCTTCTATACTCACCATAATAGGATCTTTACTATTCATAATCTTAGTAACCTTCTCAGTATAATAAAAACTAAAACAAGTAATTACAAAAAGCCCTATATATTCAAAGTATTTTTTCATATCTTCACCTATCAAATATATATGATTGTAATTAATGTTTTAGTATAATTATTTTAAAAAATGTCTAGCTAAAACTTTATCCTTTCCTGTATAATCAATCTCATCCTTAACCTCAAGCTCCTTAATATAAAGATCTACTCTCTGTATTGTCTGATGTCTAGTATACTTTTGACAATTAAAACAGTAAGCATACTTAAATCCATGAATTTTAACAACTTCTCCTCTAATTTTTAAAGGATAAACACTCCCACAATTACTACAAACTAAATCTGTTTCTTTAACTTTCTTTTTCATAAAACCCTCTACAAAACAATTACTACTCAGCTATCATATCTATATTTAAGTTCATTTCCTCAGATAATTCTATTCTCTTAACAATATCTTGATAACCTGTTCTACTAAATATTATATCATAATTTCCACTTATTAAATCATTAAATTCATATTTTCCTTCTTTATCTGTTCCTTTAACATATTTCATATCTTGTTTATCTACACTTTCTATACTAACCTTCACATTAGATAAGACTTTTCCGTTTGATTTAACAACTCCACTAAGCTTATAAGAGCCACCCTTTAAAATATTAGTCTCATAAAAAGCACTCTTAATTATAGATATACTATTCTCACTAAGTCCAAAATTCTCTGCTGTCTTTATTACTGCAAGAGCACAGTCTTCAAAATCTGAAGTTGGTGTTAACATAAATAAAGAATTATACCAAACTTTTGCCATCTCTTCACGACTAGAAAAAGCTTCATTTTTAAAAGTTAAATAAGCAGCATGACCTATAACTGTACTATTTGTATGTACTCCACCATTATCATATTCATATAAACTTTTCATATCATTATCTTCTAAATACTTTAAAACTGATTTTCCATTAAGATTAGGATAATAATTTTCTCCATTTTTCTTTGATGGTTTTAAATATTTATTAGGATTAGATAAATCACTTCTTATTATACCCTCTAAAGGAGTATTATAAGCCATTACAAAACTTTTACTTTCAATAAGAAGTGCTAAGATATCACTATAAGCTTCACTTAATGCACCACTTTGATTTTCTGTAGTGTTTTTATATAACTTATCAAAATTTTCTCCTAAAGACGAAATAGTACTAACAACTCCATGAGTAAATTCATGTGCTAGCAAACTTTTATAATTACCTAAAGACTCATCATTATATGAACCTATAAAAATTTGATTAGTTAAAGGATTATAAAAAGCATTAACATCTTCTTCTCCATTCACACCTAAAAAAACACTAATCTTACTTCCATTATTATCATAAGATTTTCTACCTAAAGAATTATAATAATAATCATAAATTTCTTCATAATTTTTCATAGTCTTAACAATATCCTTAGATAATAGAGAGCTATCACTAATTACTATTTCCCCATTTGTTATATCTCCAATAAAAATATTACCATCTTTAGAATAAAAACCATTTAATTTACTACCATCCA
Source organism: uncultured Bacillota bacterium (assembly GCA_947650795.1). GTDB lineage: Bacteria > Bacillota_I > Bacilli_A > RF39 > UBA660 > MGBC139354. The sequence continues at coordinate 49,656 of CANSWR010000002.1, forward strand.
ATATTTCCAAATTTCTAGAATTATCTAAAAAACGGTATCTTACCTTATTCTCCATAGAATCTTGATACTCATCTAAATTTATAAACTCATTACTAGATAAACCGCTTCCAGAATACTTATAATTAATATTAAAAATAATATCTTGATCTTTATTTATTATTTCACCAGTACTACCATTTATTAAATAAGAAAATACATTCTCTCCATCTGTCGCATAAACTAAATATACAGCTAAATAATCATTTGTATAAGGCACGATTATTCTTTCTCTACTCAAAATAATAGCATCACTCATATCTTCTTTAACTTTATTAGAAACTTCATTATCTTTTAAAGTAAAATAATTAGAAATTTTTATATTTGGTATATAATTACCTGTAATACTTAGAACTTCTCCAAATTCATTAACACTCATAACCAATTCATGACCATAAACTTTTATCTTATTATATATTTGTTCTAAACGGTAATAAGTAATATTTTCACTTTTCTCACTACTTATATTAAATTCTTGTTTAGGATTCTCAAATTGATATAACTCACTTAAATTATCTAAAACTTCATAAACTTTGCTTTCACTATTAACTTTTTTTGAAGTAATATTACCACTTAAATATTTGGGTACATTATATTCGCCCATTACACTTATCATTTCTTCTTTATCATTATTTAAAGTATTATCTGAAACATTCTCTTTATCTAAAGTATTAATAGTATAAAAGAAAATGCCGCCAAACAATCCTAAAAGAAACAAAAGAATTAGAAAAGAACTAACCTTACTTTTTTTCTTCTTTAAAGTTAAATCTGCTTCTATTGGATTACCAGGAGCATAAACTTTCTTTCCACACTTAGAACAATAATCATTACTTAATTCTGTATTACAATAAGGACATCTCATTATTACCCCTCCTCATCTTTTTTCCTAGGTTATAATCCAAAAACAGTATTTTTAAATAAAGAAACAAAAGCTACATAAGAAATAACAATTAAAATACCTATATTTATAGAATTATAATATATTTTCATATTCCCATCCATTCTTAATTCATAATTATATAAACCTAATAACAAACTTACTGAATAAACTATACCAAGTAAATTGATAACAGTAAAATGTTCCCAAGCTATAGTCATAATAGGCGCTAATATAAAAGAACATAAAACAAAAGGCAATAAACTTGAAGCAGAAATAGTAACAGACTTAAAGAAATTAATTTCCTTTTTTATAACTAAACTTGAAAGATAAAAAACACCAGCTATTACTAAAATTATAAGAACATATATAAAGAAATTCTTAAAAATTAATTCTAAAAAATTCAAATCTTTTATTCTTGAAAATTCTATAGAAGTTTCATACCCTTTACCAAAAGTATAATGACTTACACTAATAACATCAAAAATCTCAAATATCAAATTACTTATAACCATTACTAAAGAAATTATTCCACTAATTATAACAGCAAAAATAGGATTAACCATTTTATCTTTATATTCTTTAATAGCGTCAATAGGTTTTAACAAAACACTTAGAATATATTTAATAACACTTATAAACAAATCCCCAAAATTATTATTATTCTTTACTTCTTTTTCCTTAACTTCTATAGTACCACCACAATTAGGACAAAATTTATCACCTGATTTTACTAAAGTTCCACAACTATTACATTTCATTTCCATTCTCCTTTATAAAATTTATAATTTAATTTTATAAAATACTATATTATTTGTCAACAGATTAAATAAACTATAACTCTCTTAAAAACTTAATTTTATTCTCTAAGTCTCCACTAATTAAATAAGAACAACTTACTAACATATCTGCCCCCTTTATCTTTGGAGCACTCACATCATTAACCCCACCATCTACACTTATTATAGTTTTATATCCTTTTTCATCTATCTCATGCCTTAAAACATCTATTTTGTACAAAATACTTTCCATAAACGTTTGATAGCTTTCCCCTGGTTCAACACTCATAATCAATACCATATCTAAATAAGGCAATAGATGAAATATATCACTCACATTTGTACCTGGTTTTATACTTATCCCAACTTTTACTCCATTAGCTTTTATATGATTTATTACATTCATAGCATCTTTAACTGCTTCATAATGAAAAGTAATGTAACTAGTATTAAGAGTACTATAATCATCTATATATTTATCTGGATTACTTACCATTAAATGAACATCCAATTTTTTATTAGTATAACTAGTAAACTTATTAATCTGAGAAAAAGTAAAACTTCTATTTTTAACTAACGTTCCATCCATTATATCTAAATGAATAAAATCTATACTAGACTTTTCATAATTTTTAACTGCATCCAATGGCTTATCACATAAAATAGAACCACTAACTAACATTAACACCACTTCCTTTATTTTCTACTATTTAATTATAATAACTTAATGTACACCAAGTCAAACTATAAATTAAAAAAGTTACCTTCCAATCAATTTAAGATAACTTTCATATCTACTTTTTAGAATTTTACCATTATTTACTCTTTCAATAACATTACACCCATCATTTTTAACATGAGTACAACTAGAATATTTACAGTTAAAACCAAATTCCTTAAATCCACTAGAAATAGTTTCTAAACTCATATCTAACTCTAAAGAACTAAATCCTGGAGTATCTGCAATTAAACTGTCATTAAATGATATAAGCTCAACTAATCTAGTTGTATGTTTACCTCTACCTAAATGCTCACTTACTTCTCCAGTTTTTAAATTTAAACTCTTATCACATTTATTTAATAATGTACTCTTGCCTGCTCCTGTTTGCCCAGCTAAAGATACTACACAACCTTTCATTTCCTTTTTTATTTTACGTATTTGCTTATTAGTGTAAACTTTATAACCTAACTTTTTATAATATTTTAAAACATTTTTAATTTCCTTTACTTCACTTTTATCACAAATATCTAACTTAGTTATAATTATAACAGGTTCAATATTATTTACTTCACTTAAAACTAAAAATTTATCTAATAAATATGTACTGAATCTTGGTATATGTGTACTAACCACTATAAAAAGCTTATCTATATTAGAAATTAAAGGTCTTATTAAAGTATTTTTTCTTTCCTTAACCTCTTCTATTGTTAAAGTATTAGTATTTATGACTACATTGTCTCCCACAGTAAGTTTAAAATTCCTAAGTTTTCCTCTTACAGAACACGGAAAAACACTGTCATCTACCATAACAGTGTATAAGTCTTTATTAATACTTATTATTTTTCCTAAACTATTCATTTGTTTCTCCGCCTTCTGGTTCATCAGGAGCTTCTGGATCTTCTGGATCTCCATCAGGGCCTCCTATAATCTTAGGTGCTTTAGCAATAGTAATTGTAAATGCTACACCTTCTTGAACAGGATTACCTGCTGGCCTACTTTGACTAATAATAGTACCAGGTTCTAACACTCCATTTTCTTCTTCATTAATTGTCAAATTAAGTTTATACTTTTCTGCAAATTCTCTTACTTTATCTACATTATAAGTTCCATCTGCAAAATTAGGATAAACAATTTCAATATCTGGAACATAAAGTATTATACTATCTCCACTCTTAACTGCCTCACCTACTGCTGGACTAGTAGATAAAACTGTATTTTCTTTTTTATTTTCTTCTTCTCTTACAGTTTGTTTTTCTGTTCTAACTGTACATTTATACTCTTTACACCTCTCACTTAGAATACCTATAACTTCATTTACATCTCTTCCACTATAATCTTCCATTTCAAAAGACGCGTCTCCACTAGATAAAACTATACAAACTTCTCTTCCTTTCTTAGCAAGAGTTCCTGCTCCTGGAGAAGTCTTTATTGCATAACCTTCCTTAATCTCATCACTTGCTTCATATTTATAATCTATCTTTTTATTATCAGTATCCCTACATACAGGTTCAAAACCTTCTTCAGTTAGTTTATTTGTAGCGTCAACTGCACTTAAATTAGAAACGTTTGGAATTTCTTTTGTTTCATCCTTTGAAATATATGGAAGTAAAAACACAACTGCTGCTGCTAAAACTATAAGACCCGTAAAAATACTAGCTAGAATAATTAGAAGTTTATTCTGTTTCTTAGATTCTTCTCTTTCTAATTTTATAATATCTTCTTTTCTAGACTTCTCAGATTCTTTAACCTCTTTAACCGCATTATCAAGCATTTTTGTCTCTTCTATATCACTTTCAGAATAAACATAATTATACTTTCTCTCATTAGCACGTGACTCATCCATAGCAGTAATAATATCTTGATACATTTCTCTAGCATCTTTGTATCTATTTTGTGGATTTTTTGCAGTACTTCTTAAAATAATATTCTCAATTGACTGAGGAAGTTCTGGTAATTTTTTTCTTATACTTGGAAGTGGCTCTTTTAAATGTTTAAGAGCAATTTCAACTGCATTATCTCCTTTATATGGTACACCACCTGTCAATAATTCATACATAAGAATTCCCATAGAATATATATCACTTCTCAAAGTTGAACCCTTACCATTTGCTTGTTCTGGTGGCAAATAATGTACACTTCCCATTACTGAATTAGTCTGCGTTAATTGAGTACTATTCATAGCCATAGCAATACCAAAATCAGTTATCTTAATGAGACCATTTTCAAGTATCATAATATTTTGAGGTTTAATATCTCTATGAATAATATAAGAATCATGTGCATGCGCCATACCATCAGTAATCTGACTCATAATATCTATTACTTCTGTAATAGTAAGACTACCTCTTTTTTTAAGAAGTTGTTTTAAAGTTTTACCTTCAACATACTCCATTACAATATAATATTGACCATCATCTTCACCAACGTCATACATTTCAACAATATTAGGATGATTCAAAGAACTAGCACTAAGAGCTTCTCTTTGGAATCTTCTAACAAATTTATCATCATTTGCTAAATCTCCTCTTAAAACTTTAACTGCTACATTTCTATCTAATATTGTATCATATGCAAGATAAACATTAGCCATACCACCTTCACCAAGCGTCCTAATAATAGCATATCTATCATTAATTTTAGTACCCTTTATTATCACTATTTTCACCTGCCTCCAATAGCAAACACGCTATTGATATATTGTCATTTCCCCCTCTTAAATTACTTTTAACTATTAATTTATCTACTTTTTCATCTATTTCTAATTCTGAATCATTAAGAACTTTCTCAATTTGTTCTTTAGTTACCATATTAGTAAGTCCATCACTACATAAGAATATACCATCAACTGGATCTTCAACTACAAAAATATCTGTCTCAACTTTAGGAGCAGCACCTAACGCTTTCATTAAAACGTTTTTCTGAGGATGATTTATTGCTTCCTCTGGTCTAAGTTCACCAGTTTCAACTAAAATATTAACTAAAGTATGGTCTTTGGTAACTTTATATAACTTGCCATCTTTAAAAACAAAACCACTAGAATCTCCAATATTAGCAAATATAAGATATTCACTTGTAAGAACAGCACAAACCAAAGTAGTACCTAATCCAGTAGAATCTACATGCTCCTCCGCATATTTAATGATATTAGTATTTACTTCTTCTATAATTTCCTTAAGCCATGTAATAGCATCTAATTTTGTTCCTAAAGTACTCACCTTTTGAAATCTTGAACCTATAGTAGTTACTGCCATCGAACTAGCAACCTCACCAGCTCTATGCCCTCCCATACCATCTGCCACAATCAAAAGATAATCATTGCTTAAATTCTTTACAATAGTAACACTATCTTCATTATGACTACGTACTTTCCCAGGATCTGTTTGATAATGTGTAAGCATAATACACCTCTTTTCGTTTCTACTCATCTTTACTACTATTAAGTATATCATAAAATAAATACATTTAAAAGAAACTAATTAATTATATGTAAAATAGAAACAATACTTTACAAAAAAACAAAACTAGAGATCATAATTTCTCTAGTTTATAAATTGAATTCATTTAAAGCTTCATATCCTTGTTTGTAAATTTCTTTAAGTTCATCATCCGTCATTTCTTCAGAAATATTAGAATAACTATAAATTGGTCTACCATTCTTTATAAATAGAACTGTTGGCGTATATACCACTTTATAATCTGTTTTAACTACTGTACCATCTTCTTGAACAAACACATAATCATCAGCATAAACACCTAAATAAGAAATAAGTTCGTCATAAAGTTTACTTTGTTTTTTATTAACAATTATATCATTATTATTAAGAGATAAGCTTATTTCATCATTCTTAAGACTATAAACATATATAGTATAATCTCCTTTGAAATCATATAACAAATCAATAAATCTTCCTGCACTTATTCTAGAACTAACAAGTAAAAACACACCTGTTTCATTTTCTAAAATACTCATTAAATCTTCTTTTTGTACATCTTGATACACTCTATTGTTATTTTCATCTACATTAGCTATTATCATAGGACTTCTTTCTATCTTCCTTTCATAATATGCTATAGAGATTAAAAGGAATCCTGTAAGTATCGACAGAATCCCCTTAAGTACTTTTTCTTTAGTTTTCTTTTTCATTTTACGCTTATTTGATTTGGCTCATAACCTCATCAGCAAAGTTCTCACTTCTCTTTTCCATACCTTCACCAACTTCATAACGTATCATTTTTACTACACTAGAACTGTTTTTATCAAGGTATTCTTTAACAGTCAAATCTGAATCTTTTACAAAAGTTTGCTCGATTAAACATATCTCAGCATAAAATTTATCAAGTCTTCCAACAATAATCTTATCAATAAATTCTTCTTTCTTACCTTCTGTCTTAGCTTGTTCAACTAAAACTGCTCTTTCATGTTCAGTTTTCTCACTTGGAACATCTTCACGACATACATATTCAGGTTTCATCGCAGCAGATTGCATAGCAACATCCTTCGCTACGCTTTCATTATCTCCCTTTAAAACTATTAAAGATGCAATCTTTCCACCCATATGTAAATAAGATCCAAATACTTCATCATCATTTTTATTAACAACTTCAATTCTTCTAAGACTTAATTTTTCTCCTATAGTTGCAGTTGTATTAATAATTAAATCATTAATAGAGTTTCCATCTACATTTAAATTCAAAGCATCTTCTAATGTAGAAACTTCACTATTTAAAATAGCATTACCAATAGTATCAACCATATTAATAAAATCTGCATTCTTAGCAACAAAATCTGTTTCAGAATTAACTTCAAGTACTAAAGCTTTATTATTGCTTATATAAATATTTGCAAGCCCCTCAGCTGCAATTCTATCAGCTTTCTTAGCAGCTTTACTTATACCTTTTTCTCTTAAGTAATCAACTGCTCTATCCATATCTCCATTACTTTCTGCTAATGCTTTCTTACAATCAAGCATACCAGCACCTGTCATATCACGCAATGCTTTAACATCACTTGCTTTTATATCCATAAAAATTCTCCTTTTTAATTTCTTATTTAAGAGCTTCGATTAACTCTTCTTTCTTCATAGTAGAGTAACCTTTTACACCTTTATCTTTAGCTAAGACTTTTAAATCTGCTAATTTCATATCTTCTAATGATTCTGTTTCTTCTGGTTCACTAGAAACTTCGCTAACTTCAGTTTGATTTTCATCACTATTTACTTCTTTTTCTATTACTTGAACCTCTTCACGAATCTTACCATCTTTACCTTTTTTAGGTTTTACAAACTCTTCTTCAGTCACATAATCTTCAAGCGGTAATCCATTTCCTTCACAAACAGCATTAGCAAGAACTCCTAAAACCACTTTAACAGCACGTACTGCATCATCATTTCCTGGTATTACATAATCAACATCATCAGGATCGCTATTAGTATCAACTATACCAAAAACAGGAATTCCTAATCTTCTTGCTTCTCTAATAGCATTTATTTCAATACGAGGGTCAGTTATAATAAGTGCTTGTGGTAATCTTGTCATTTCTCTTATACCACATAATATCTTATTTAACTTATCATATTCTTTTTGTAACTTTGCTACTTCTTTTTTAGGTAATAACTCAAACTTACCATCACTTTTCATTTTTTCGATTTGAGCTAAACGATTAATTCTTTCTCTAATAGTTTTAAAATTAGTAAGAATTCCTCCAAGCCAACGTTCAGTTACATAATAACCTCCACATCTTGTTGCCTCTTCAATACTAGCTTCTTGTGCTTGTTTTTTAGTACCAACAAACAATGCTTTACCGCCATCTTTACATGCTTCACGTAAAACAACATATGCTTCCTCTAATTTCTCAACTGTTTTCTCCAAATCAATAATATAAATATCATCTCTAGAAGTATAGATGTATTCTTTCATTTTAGGATTCCATCTTTTTGTTTGATGTCCAAAATGTACACCAGCTTCTAATAAATTTCCTTTTGACACTACTGCCATAATTTCACTCTTCCTTTCGTTATCCCTTCCTTTTGTTTCTAAACCTTTACACCTACATAATTGTAAGCACTAGTAAAAGAAATCCACAAAAGTGCTTATTTTCTAAAGCCGAATATATTTTAACACAATATTATATGTAAAGTAAATAAAAATATTAAAAACTAAAACATGAATATAAATTAAAAAACTAATAAAAATTATTTCTTATCATAAAATCAAACATGTAACAAAATAATTAGAGAAATTACTGAGACGAACGACTCCATTATTGTTGACGTCTACGTTACTCAAGTAGCCAGGATAACTAGAACCCCACGCAATGAACACGCGCGCCCAAGTGCTATCCCAAGCCCACGGACTCATTTAAGATTTTCTACAATATCATCCTAATTTATTTAACATAATTTATAAAAAAGAAACATTCAAATATTTACTAAACCTTAATTATAAATAATATTAATTTTTAGTCATCATGACACGGATGACATTTGTTTCTCTAACAATTTTTTCTACTATAACATAATATTATGAAAAAACTTTATCAAAGAGAAATTACTGAGACGAACGACAGTTGAACCACTGTTAACGGATAAACTACCCAAGCAGCCAGGAGCAGTAGATCCGTACAAAAACAAGACAATCGCAGTGCCAGAACTAGAGCCCCACCTGAACTGTGACGGACTCATCAATTATTTTTTATAATATTATCCTAAATTGTTAATAACAAGAAATATTCAATTTTTACTAATTCTTAATCATAAATGATAATAAATATCTAGTATTACAATAAGGATAATATTTGTTTCTCTAATATTTTTTACTATAATTATTATCATGAAAAATTATTAACTAAGAGAAATTTGGACGAACTACTCCATTACCATGAGCGACATTTGCATTTCCAGAACGGTCAGGATAAGTAGAACCGTATAAAGTAAATACATGTACATTAATATCTATTAATTCAAACGGACTCATTTAAAAATTTTTATAATATCATCCTAATTTATTTAACATAATTAATAAAAAAGAAACATTCAAATATTTACTAAATCTTAATTATAAATTATATAATTTTTAGTTATCATAACACGGATGACATTTGTTTCTCTTAAAACTTTTTCTACTATAACATAATATTATGAAAAAACTTTATCAAAGAGAAATTACTAACGAACGACTCCAATATCGCCTAAATTCGCATTATTCAAACGGCCAGGATTTGTGCAACTAACATCGAACACGTACGCTCTAGTGCCATTCCAATAGTACGGACTCATATTCAATTTTACTATAATATCATCCTAATATATAAATATCATTTATTAATGAAGAATATATAGTTATTTACTAACTCTTAATTATAAATAATATAACCTTTAGTCCTTATAATCTGGACAATATTTGTTTCTCTTAAATCTTTTCTACTATAAACCAAATTATGAAAAAACACTATCAAAGAGAAATTTCTGACGAACAACTCCACTAACATCTTGAACACCAGCACCAGCCAAGTGGCCAGAATAAGTAGAACCACGAACCTGATACACGTCCGCCCTTGTACTATTCCAACCATACGGACTCATAATAACTTTACACAATATTATCCTCAACTAAAATTATTTTGAATGATAACTATTTAGATATATAACAAGAATAATATTTGTTTCTCTTAAATTTTTTCTACTATAATTTACATTATGAAAAAACTTTATTAAAGAGAAATTTTTGACGAACAACTCCAGCAGTACTATAATCAACATTTGCATACCATAGTTGTCCTGATTTACTAGAGCCATGCACATTGAACATGTGCGCATATCCATCAAGCCAACCCCACGGACTCATGCTTTTAAATCTTTTAAATACATTATTTATAATAATTTCAAATAAAAAATTACCAATATTATAATCTAAATCATTTATCTATAGATTACATTACAAATAATGTTTGTTTCTCTTAAAACTTTTTCTACTATAACTCAAATTATGAAAAAGTAGTTTTAAAGAGAAATTACTAAGACGAACGACTCCATCAGTATTATAGATGTGAGTACCAGTTAAATGGCCAGGATTACTAGAACCTTTCACAAGAAACCCAGCTGAAAAAACGTTATTCCATGTCCACGGACTCATTATTTTAATATTACTTACTGATTATCAAAATATTATTTTCATAAATTTAATAATAAATATTAACAATGTTTTTTAATCTATAATTTTTTATGAATAATATTTTGTTTCTCTAATAATTTTTATAGATAAATTATTAGAAGAAATACTCTAATACTAAAAGTATAAATATCATTTAAGTAACTAGAACAATTTAAACAAAGCAATATAACACACGCCTCAATGTCCACTGAAACAGAATCAATTAATTAATAGTATCTATTTTTACATTTTCCTATTAAAGTACTAACATAAAAATATGATTATATCATTTTAGCATAAAAACTTTTAAATTAACATAGACAATATTTGTTTCTCTAATATTTTTTCTACTATAATTATAAATTATGAAAAAAACTATATTTAAAGAGAAATTTTGGACGAACGACTCCATTAGTGCTGTAGACGTACGCGTAGCTCAACTGGCCAGGACTATTAGAACTCACACAGAACACGAGTGCCCCTATGCCATCACGAATATACGGACTCATAAAGTGCAATTAACTTATTTTCAATATTATCCACATTAATTATAATATAAATTAATTAAAACTTCTATTTCTTAACAACATAATCACTCTTTAAGTTTCAAAAAAAATATATATTCTTAAAATTCTACTATTTCAGAATAATCAAAAAATAATATAAAATATTCCTCCAAAAGTACTAATTTTATATTAAAAAACTTTTTAGTCTAAAGACAAAGAATAATATTTGTTTCTCTAATATCTTTTCTACTATAATATAAATTATGAGAAGATGCTTTTTAAAGAGAAATTACTAGGACGAACAACTCCACGAGTATCATGAACACCAGCGTGACTCAAGAGACCAGGAAGTTCAAACCCCCACACATTGAACACGCCAGTCCATACACCATGCCAAATATACGGACTCGGCAATTAATTAATAATATTATAATTTTTAACTAAAAAAAGTTTCGGATAATATTTGTTTCTCTTATACTTTTTCTACCATAATCTAAATTATGAAAAATTATTTTTAAAGAGAAATTACTAAGACGAACAACTCCACTAGTGACATGAACTCCTGAGTAGTACAATCGGCCAGGATTACCAGAACCAATCACAGTGAACACAAACACATAGCCATTAATCCAACAATGCGGACTCATACACACTTTTATTAAATATTATTACAAAAATAATGTCTAAAAATATCTTAATATAATATTTTTTTAATATACTATTTTAAATAATATTTGTTTCTCTTAAAACTTTTTCTACTATAACATAATATTATGAAAAAACTTTATCAAAGAGAAATTACTAAGACGAACGACTCCATTCTCATTAATGTACTTCCAATTCAAGCGGCCAGCACTACTGGAAGTGCCTACCCAAAACACAGCAGTACTTACATAACTATCACCATACCAGTAAAAGTAATACGGACTCATATCCAAATTCTTTCTAATATCATTCAATTTAATTTTTAACTGATAAAATTATCATTAATTAAATTACCTAGTTTTTTAAAACTATGAATAATATTTGTTTCTCTTAAAACTTTTTCTACTATAATTTACATTATGAAAAAACTTTATTAAAGAGAAATTTCGGACGAACGACTCCATCTGAATCACTAACATATGCGAAGGCCAAACGACCAGCATCTCCAGAACTCACAATGAACACAGCCGCCAAAGTAGCAAACCGAGACGGACTCATTATTTTTGATTATCAAAATATAATATTTATAAATTTACTAATATGTATTAATAATGTATTTTCCATCTATAATATTTAATAAATAATATTTTATTATTGAAATCACTAAGAAATATTCTAATATTAAAAGTTTAAATATCATAGTACAATTTGAACATAGCACATAGAACATACGCCTTGCAATAGCAATATACAACGAAAAATTTTTTAATTAATAATACTTATTTTTACATTTTCCCATTAAAATACTAATATAAAAATAAGCTTATCTAATTTTAGCATAAAAACTTTTAACTTAAAATAAAAATATATCAATTTCTTTAAAGTACAAATCATCTTAAACAATATTTGTTTCTCTAATATTTTTTCTACTATAAAATTAATTATGAAAAAAACTATATTTAAAGAGAAATTTCTGAGACGAACAACTCCATTAGTGCCATAGTCAACATTTACATTCCACAACTGGCCAGGACTACCAGAACCATGCACATCTAACATAAATACACGATTGTTAATATTATTCCAACAATACGGACTCATTTAAAATTTTACTAAAATATCATCTTAATTTAATTAACATCATTTATTAATAAAGAATATTCAATTATTTACTAACTCTCAATTATAAATAATATAATTTTAGCCATTATAGCATGGACAATATTTATTTCTCTTAAACTTTTTCTACTATAAAATTAATTATGAAAAAACTTTATTAAAGAGAAATTTCCAGAACGAACGACTCCATCAATGTCATGGACGCTCGTATAACTCAATTGGCCGGGACCATATGAATCCCACACAATGAACACGCGTGCAAAGCCACTCCAAAACTCATGCGGACTCATTTATATTTTTTACAATATCATCTTAATTCAATTATTTACTTACTCTTAATTATAAATAATATAATTTTAGTCATTATGACATAGACAATATTTGTTTCTCTATAAATTTTTCTACTATAAAATTAATTATGAAAAACTTTATAAAGAGAAATTTCTAGGACGAACGACTCCGCGATCATCTTGAACGCCTGCATAACCCAACAGGCCAGGACCACCAGAACTCACAATGAACACGAGCGCGTTACCACTCCAAAACTCATGCGGACTCATTTATATTTTTTACAATATCATCTTAATTTAATTAATATCATTTATCAATAAAGAATATTCAATTATTTACTAACTCTCAATTATAAATAATATAATTTTTAGTCATTATGACATAGACAATATTTGTTTCTCTATAAATTTTTTCTACTATAAAATTAATTATGAAAAAACTTTATTAAAGAGAAATTACTGACGAACTACTCCATTACCATTGCTGACACTCCCGCCCCACAACTGGCCAGGATAATCAGAACCAAATACATGGAACAGAATCGCACCGTCATCAATAATACCAGAACGATACGGACTCAAATTTTTCAATACTATCCAATTTTATTTTATCAAAAATATATTCAAATTACAAATTAAAGTAGCATATACAGTTACGTACACAAATAAAATATGAAAAGTTAAAATTTTCAAATAATAATTATATTAAAAACAATAAAAGCGAACAAAAATTCATCAACAGAAAAACCGACGACAAGCATAGCTTGCCGTCGGTATGGTTAGCCCTCGAAATGGTTTTCTCGGTCTGTGTACCCCCTTATTTACCTTGCTTCTTATCCATTCATCAACGTATATGGACTTGCTC
>CANSWR010000003.1 GCA_947650795.1 uncultured Bacillota bacterium
GTTTCAAAGTAGGGGAGCGGTACATTATCACTTGATGACAAACGTAGATTATAATAATCACAAGCTTTTGTCACAAGACGAAAGACGAATATATAAACCAGGAAGTGGTTGGAATGTTGGCAAAGATGTTAAAGGTTGGTGTTATGGCCATTCAATGGCGAAGAATATTGAAAGTATTAATTTAGTTGGTTATATTACAAAATATATGACTAAAGATATAGACAATCGTTTATTTTCTCAGCATAGATATTTTTACAGTCAAAACCTTATTAAACCTCAAGAATATAATTTTGACTTAAGTAGTTTTCAAGACGCGAGTAAATGGTTTTGGTTAGACTATAATTTTAAAGAAATGACATACTGCAAAGTTTACAAGGATAAGTTTGAAGATGATATAGTATTTGTTGAATATAAACTTGCAGGTTCCGATAATATATATTATGTTAAGTTCTGTTTGAAGTATAATTTATTTATATTTTATTTTACTCTTTTCTACTCTATTTTTGTGTTATTTTAGTAGGGGAGTTATTAAAAGAAGCCACATTATTCTGTGACTTTTTTATTTCCCATAACAACTTTTCTTGATTGAATTTCTCCCATTTTGTTAAATACTTCTTGAGCATTTTCTGGGTTAATTTCACTATATCCTAGTTCTCTTAAAGCTTGTATTTTAACTGTGTTTAATTGTTGTGTTCTACTTAATACTTCTTCTTTATTGTTTTCTATTTCTTTAACAAATCTTTCATGTGAAGCTACTAATTTGCTTTTTTGTGCTCCTCCATTATTATATAGGTTCATTGCTGTGAAAACTATACTTTCTAAAATGAATTGTGCTGTTTCGTCAAATTTAAATTCCATAGGATCAGTAAATCCTGTTGTTTTTGATAAATAAGCAAACATATACTTTATTTCAGGAACATTATCTACTGATTGTAATACATGATATAAGTATAAGAATTCATAATATGTATCTTTGTTTTTTTCTTCTGTAAATTTTTCTTTTATTAAAGATATTAGGTCATTTACTAAAATTTGTTCTTCTTTGTTTAAGTCCTTTAAATCAAAATATGTGTCACTTGAATCGTTGGTTTTAATGTTTTGATTAAGTCTACTTTCAATGTCTTCTAAATATTCTGCAGTTATTTTTATATTTCCTATTGACTCGTCGCTGCCATCTTCTATGTTAAGTAATTTAAAAAGTAGTATTTTCTTTTCTTTTGGCCATTTATTTAAACTTTCTAATTCTAGATAGTTATAAATCATTTGTCTAGATACACCTAGATATTTTGCTAGTTTTACTTTTGATATTCCTAGTTCTTGTAATAAATCGTTTAAGTTCTTCATTTTTTCTTTTCTCTCTCCCTACTCTATTTTATTTAATATCTATGTTTTTATTTTACAACACTTGACAATGACAAGTCAAGTGTAAAATTATAGTAAAGAAAAGAAATTAAATGTTAAGAGCTTTTTTATAAGTACCAAAGCTTTTGACCGTTTTTTCTTACTTCTTTTATTATGCCTCCGCCAATCATTTCTTCTTCTAAATATATAACACAAGCTTGTCCTGGTGTGACAGCTTTAGCGCTTTCGTATTTTACTTTTATTGTTGTATCAGTTAAGTATTCAATTGTTATGTCTATGTCTTCTCCACGGTATCTAAATTTGCATGTTGCTTTATCTGGTTTTATATCACTAATATAATTCATGTTTTCAATTATAGCTTCATTAGAGATTAAATAATTATTATCATCTCCAAATGCTACATATAATATATTTTCTTTTACATTTTTTCCACAAACATAATGCCTTTTTTCATGACCATTAAGTCCAACATTTCTTCTTTGCCCTATTGTGTAATTCATTAAACCATTGTGAGTTCCTATTATTTTTCCTGTATCTATATCTATTATGTTTCCTTTATTTCCTTTTAAATAGTTTGCAATAAATTGTTGATAATGTCTTTCTCCTATAAAGCATATTCCAGTTGAGTCTTTTTTTAGTGCTACAGGTAAATTAGCAGATGAGGCAATTTCTCTTACTTCTTTTTTTGTTAGATGGCCTACTGGAAATATAACATCATAAAATTCTTCTTTTTTTACTTGACTTAAAAAATATGTTTGATCTTTGTTTCTGTCTATTCCTCTTAGTATTTTGTTATTGTTGTTTCTTGCATAGTGTCCTGTTGCAATTAAATCAGCTCCTAAACGTTTTGCTTCTTTTTTGAACACATCAAATTTAATATATTTATTACACATTATGTCTGGATTTGGTGTTCTTCCTTTTTTTAATTCATCTAAAAAATATGCAAAAACAGTATCCCAATATTCTTTTATAAAGTCGACTCTATATAGAGGAATTCCTAAAAAATCACATACTTTTTTTGCATCAATGTAATCTTGTTCTTGAGGGCATATTCCATCAGTTATTCCTTCGACATCACTATTTATGTTAGAGTCCCAGTTTTTCATGAATAATCCAACAACTTCGTATCCTTCTTTATCAAGTAAATATGCTGATACTGCACTATCTACTCCACCACTCATACCTACTACTACTTTCATGTTTTTTACATCTCCTCTTAAGAGTAATTATATAATATTTTGTACATGAAGTCTATAATATAAGTTTTATTATTAAAGGATTTAAATAAATTTCTAAAATGCTTGCTATTAAACATATTAAAGAAGCACTTAGGAAAAGTATTCCTATTTTTTTTATAAATGTTTTTAAGTTAATGTTTTCTCCGTTATATGTACCTTTCATTAGTTTATATGAGAAATGTAACATTATGCTTCCATATATAATTAGTATCAAACACATTATTATATGATGTGGTAATAATGAAAGTATACTTAAGAAAAATCCTTTTAGTTTATATGTTAATGTTATACTAGATATTAAAAATCCTATAAGAAAACCTTTGTAAAAGTTTATTAGTAATACCAATGGAGAAAATAGATAGATTATACTACTTATAGTAATGATAAATATGTACGTTATATTGTACTTAAAGCTTATGAATAGATTAGTTATGTTCGCACTTGTTCCGTTATTTATTTGTGTGAAGTAATCAGTTATTTCTTCTTTTATAATTAGTTTATCTAATGAGGAGGTAAATAGAAGAAATATTATTCCAGATATAAGTCCTAATATAAGTATTGCTGCATTAATGATTATAATTCTTTTATCAATTAACTTTTTCATATTAAATTATATTAAAATGTTTGATTTTTATGAGAAATATTTATATAATTATATTTAAGGTGAAGTTTTATGAAAAAGAATACAAAAAAACTAATACTTAGAGTACTAGTTTGGATATTTTTAATAGTTCTTGTAGGAAGTTTTATTTTAGGAACTTTGGCAAGTACTGGTTTAATAGGATAATAGTATTGTTGCTATTATTTTTTTGTACCTCCAAATCTTCTGTCTCTTAAATTGTATTCTTCTAATGCTTTTTTGACTTCATTCATTTTAAAATCTGGAAAGTATAGTTTGCTAAAGTATAATTCTGAATATGCTGAGCTATAAAGCATGAATCCAGATAGTCTTAATTCTCCACTTGTTCTAATTAATAAGTCTATAGCTGGTAAATCTTGATATAGATTTTTTCTAAATGTTTCTTCATTTATTTCATTCACTTCTAGTTCTTTATTTTGTACTTTTTGGATTAATTTTTTTGTAGTGTCTATTATTTCTGCTTGTCCTCCATAGTTTATACAAATATTTAATATACCACCAGTATTATTTTTAGTGCTTTCTACTATTTCATCCATAGATTTAAGAACATCTTTTCTAAGTGGTTCACGTCTTCCTGAGAATATTAGTTTAATATTATCTTCATTATATGTTTTTTTTAATTCTTTAAAGCCTTTAATAAATAAATTCATTAGATAAGTTATTTCTTCATCGCTTCTTTTAAAATTATCTGTAGAAAAAGCAAAGATACTTAGTATTTTAACGCCTTCTTTATATATGTGTTTGCTTATTTCTTTAATCGTATTATAGCCTTCTTTATGTCCATCACTATTTTTTAGGCCATTAGATCTCGCCCATCTTCTGTTTCCATCCATTATTATTCCTACGTGATAAGGAACTTTTTTTTCATTCATAAACCCTCCTAATTTTTAATAAGACTTAAACTAACTTGTTTTTTTGCTAAGTCTATTTTGTCTACATAACATTTAATAATATCTCCTACATTTAATATTTCATTAGGATCACTGACAAAGTTTTTACTTAGTTTTGATATATGAATAAGTGCATCGTTTTTAAGTCCAATATCTATAAATGCACCAAATGAAGCTACATTTCTTACTGTTCCTTCTATGCTCATTCCAACATTCAAATCTTCAATTTTGAGTATATCACTTTTTAAAATTGGCATTTCTAATTCATCTCTAGGATCCAATCCAGGACTTTTTAATTCTTTTATGATATTCTCAGTGGTATAATAATTTATTCCTGTGTCTTCTGATATTTTACTTATATTAGCATTGTCTAAAGTTTTCTTGAAATTTTCATTTTGAATGTCTTTAACGTCTAGTTTTAAGTATTCTAATATGTTTTCAGTGTCTTTATAATTTTCTGGGTGAATACCAGTGTTATCTAAAGGATTTATACTTCCAGGTACTCTAAGAAATCCAATTGCTTGTTCATAAATTTTTTCAGTTATTCCTTTAATATCTTTTAATGATTCTCTATTTGCAAAGTTATGATTTTTTTTGAATTCCATTATACCGTCAATAGCTTTTTTATTCATTCCACTTATATATTTTAATATGCTTCTAGAAGCTGTGTTTAAATTGACTCCAACTTTGTTTACTATACTCATAACTGAATAGTTTAACTCTTCTTCTAAGTTTTTTTGATTAACGTCGTATTGGTATTCTCCAACTCCAATAGATTTTGCATCAATTTTCACTAATTCACTAAGTGGGTCTTGTACACGTCTTCCTATACTAATGGCACTTCTTTTTTCTACAGTTAAGTCTGGGAATTCTTCTATTGCTAGTTTGCTTGCTGAATATATGCTTGCACCTGCTTCTGATACTATTATATATTTTACATCTAATCCCTTTATACATTCTGCGACAAAAGTTTCGCTTTCACGAGATGCTGTTCCATTTCCTATTGCAATTAGTTTTATGTTGTATTTGTTTATTAATTCTTTTAATGTTTTTGCACTTCCTATAAGATCATTTTTAGGTTCGTGTGGGTAAATTGTTTTTACTTCTAATAGATTTCCTAATTCATCTATTACTGCAAGTTTACAACCTGTTCTATATGCTGGGTCAAATCCTAATACAACAGTTTCTTTTATTGGTCTAGTAAGTAATAAACTGCTAAGGTTTTTACCAAATGTTTTAATTGCTTTTTCTTCACATTTTTCTGTTACTTCACTTCTTATTTCTCTTTCTACACTAGGTATAATTAATCTTTTTAGTGAATCTTTTATAGCATTTTTTACTATTTCTACTACAAATGAATTTCTGTCTTTTATAATTTTATTTTCTAAATATTCAATTATTCTTTCTTCTTCAAAGTCTAATGTAACAGTTAATACTTTTTCTTTTTCAGCACGATTTATTGCCAACATTCTATAGTGTTTTATATATTTAATAGGTTCAGAAAAGTCATAATACATTTCATATGTTTTTTCTTCGTCTGGATTATTTTTTTTAACTTTAGTTTTTATTGTTCCTTTGTTAAACATGTAATTTCTAATCCATTTTCTATAACTCGCATTGTCACTTATCCATTCGCTTATAATGTAACTTGCATTTTCTATTGCTACATCAATTTCTATGTTGTATCCACTTGCTAAAGTTTCTATTGAACCAGTTTTTGGAAATGACATTATTTTTTTGGCAAGAGGTTCTAATCCCATTTTTATTGCTTCACTTGCTTTGGTTTTTTTCTTTTCTTTGAATGGTCTATATAAATCTTCTACTTCTGTTAATTTAGTACAAGCCATTATTTCATTTTTTAATTCTTCAGTAAGTAATCCTTTTTCATCTATTAATCCCAATACACTTTCTTTTCTTTCTAAAAGGTTTAAGTTTCTTTTATATTCGTCACTTATTAGCTTTATTTGTTCTTCGTCTAAATTGTTTGTTACTTCTTTTCTATATCTTGCAATAAAAGGTATTGTTGAGCCCTCTTCTAGTAGTTTTAAAGTAGCTTCTATTTGATTTTTCTTTATATCAGTTGTTGTTTCTAATATTTTTATTATTTGTTCATTCATTTCTTATTACTCCTCTAATGTCATTATATAATAAACATTGTATGAATTCAAATTATTAGTTAGACATTATGTCAAGTTTTATATTATTTATAGTTTTAATTCAGCTTATTAAGTCTAAGAGTTTTTACTTCCATATTTTCATCTAAGAATTCTAATTCTTCTAAAAGTTCTTCACTTGTTGCAGTTAATGCGAATGTTGTTATTTCTTCAGTTGGATATGAAGCTGATATATCAAATAGTTCTTCTTCTAATATATGCAATTCATTTTCTGCTATATTTAGAGTATATAATGATGTTTGATATTCAGAAAAATTATATAATATTATTTTATAAAGCATATGTGAGTGTTTTCTTACAACATCGTTTGATGAAATAGCTATTTTCGTTAAAGCTTTTATCTTTTCGTTAGTAGGATTATTTAGATATTCGTCTATTATTTCTGAATAATTGATGTTTGTGTTTGGAAGATTATTTAAATCTTGTAATAGATGTGTTAAATTTCTTGTAATTCTTTCATTTTCTAAGCTGACTATTTTGCTAAAATAATTATAAAAATCAAATTCAAGTTTGTTAATCATATTTAGTGCTTCAATAAGTTTTAATAGTATATTTAAGTGACTAATTTCTTTTATATTAGTTATTTTGGTAGTAATAGTTTTATAATCTTCTCTTTTAAGTAAATATTCATTTGATAATAATTTTGTTAGTATCTCACAGTTTTCTTCATTAAAGTTTCTAAATAAATTTATTATATGACTGAAATGTGGAGAATTATATAAATCTTTATTCAAAATAACTTTTAATAAGTTTTTAAGAGTTTTATTTCCAAATTTATTTAGTGGTAATGAAGTAATTATGTCTGATTTTTGTGGTTCTAAATTGTTATTAGTGTTTAAAAATTTAGAAATGCCTTGAATTATACCTGATTTTTGTGAAACTTGAGTTTCTTCTAAATTGTATGTAGTATTTAAAAGATTCTCTATGTTATCAAAAATATTAGGGTTAGTTACAGTACTCATTATACAAGCTGCTTTTATTAAGTTTTTTCTATTTATAATTTCAGATGAATTTTTTATATAGGTAAAATAATTTTCTAATATTTCGGTGTTTTCAATGTTAAGTGCATTATTTATTATGGTTGTAAGTCCTTTTTCGTCATCTATTGTAGTGTTCCATACTAAATAGTCTTTTATTAATTCTATTTTATAAGGATCTTTTATTTTTAATATTTTATTTATTAATACTGTGTAGTTACTAAATTTTATTAAAAATAAGTCACATAGTATTGATTCTATGGAATTTACTATTGAAATGTTAACTGTACTAATAGTTTTTAATGCAAATAATAAATAATCTGTTTCTTTTAAATTTTCATTTTCAAGTACTCTGAAAAAATAATCAAAAATTTTGTAATCTTTTATTTGGCAAGCAATTTCAGTTATTTCTATGTACTCATCTAAGTTTAAATATTCTTCGTTTGTTGCTAAGTCAACATAATATTCTATAATAGATTTAAAGTTTGTTTTAATTTTAGTAAAGTTAAGTAATGCAACATGATAATAATCAGATGTGTATAAATCTTTATCACTTGCAAGTTTTATAAATTCCCATATATTTTGTGGATCAACTTTCGGAAGTATATTTATTAAAGATATATAGTTACTATAATCGTAATCTCTGTCTCCATCAATATTTTGAATAATGTCATTTAATGCGTTTAAATAAATTGGTTTATCAAAAATTTTGGATGATATTATCTTATTTATAAATTCTTTATAATTTAATAAATTTAATGTTTCGTCGAAAGTTAACATTTCACATAAAGGAAATAATATATCTACATTTTTAATGTCTTTAGCTATATCAAAAGCAAATTTAAAATTCTTTTTAGAATTTTGTAGGTCTTCGTCTGTAATTAAACTTAGTAAAACTTCTAAGATATTTGGATTATCTATTTTTTTAAGTTCATTTAGTATGTAATTATATAAAGGACTATTTAACAAATATTTATCTAAAATAAAGTTTAAGTAAATATCTGTTAAAGAAGGATTTTCATTTTCTACTATTAATTTTATTGCATCTTCGTAATCTTCTAAATCTTTATTTAAGAATTCTTGATTGTTTATCATAGTTTTTAAAGCTTCTACGGTTTTTGTGGATTTAATGATTGATAAGCTGTTTATTGTAAATAATACTTTTTTTGAAGATAATGAATTTATGTAGTAACAT
Source organism: uncultured Bacillota bacterium (assembly GCA_947650795.1). Lineage (GTDB taxonomy): Bacteria > Bacillota_I > Bacilli_A > RF39 > UBA660 > MGBC139354. Next base: position 8,477 of record CANSWR010000003.1, read on the forward strand.
TCAACTAAATAATTAATTAACGGTAAACTTGTTTTTAGTATTTTCTCGTTTTTAATGTCACATATACTTTCTTTTAAGTCCTCATAATAGTTTGTTTTGTTATTTGCTAATATAAGAATATGTAATAAAGACTTTTTTGTTTCTCTATCTTTTATGTTTTGTATAAAATTAGATACCTTGTCATTAAAATTTATTACAGTTTCAAATTCAGTCTGATTATTAATGTTTAATATATTTTCTTTAATTAATTCTTTTAATATTTTTATTTTCATTTTATTCGCCTCTGGTGTTTTATTATATTATAGTCTAAATTAAATGTAAAGAAATAAATTGCTACTAAAAAGACAATATAAAAGGAGAGACTAGTTCTCTCCTTCTTCAAGCATTGTTCTTATGAATACTCCATATCCATTATTAACGTCATCTATTATTACATGTGTGACTGCTCCAATTATTTTTCCGTCTTGGACAATTGGACTTCCACTCATTCCTTGTACTATTCCGCCACTTCTTTCTAATAATCTTTCATCTGTTATTTTAAATGATATTGATTTGTTTGAATTTAGTTGAGTTTTATCTAAATTAGTAATTTCTATTTCGTATTCTTCAACTACATCTTTATCTGTTATAGTATATATTTTAGCTTTTCCTATTTTTAAGTCTTTCCATTCTGCTACTTCAAGATATTCTTTGTTTGGCAAAGCTTTGTTATATATACCAAATATACCAACATTTTTGTTTTCAAATATTGTCCCTAATTTTTTTTCATATATTATTGTAGCATTTTTACTTCCTACATTACCATCTACACTTCTATCAATGCTGTTTACATAACTTTCATATATATTGCCACTTTTTACTTCGACTTTGCTTTTTGTTTCGTTCATGATTATTTCATGTCCTAATGCTCCATAAATTTTTGTTTCAGGATCTATATATGTGATTGTACCTATACCAGTTACTTTTTCTTTTATATATAGGCCTGTTTTATATACTCCAGCTTCTTTTATTAGGGTTAGTTTTGTATTTTTTGTTTTACCATTTCTTTTAATTTGTATGTTTACTTCATCATCTTGTATTTTCTCTTCAATAGCGGTGCTCATTTCTTTAATAGAATCTACACTCACACCTTCAATGCTCAAAATTATGTCTCCTACTTGTAGTGTTTCACTACCAATATACTTTCCATCTACTTTATAGAAGCCTACTACGATTAGTCCTTCAGAATTTATTTCTATTCCAATGTTTTCGCCACCTGGTATTACTTTTTCTGAATAAGCTAATATATTGAGAGGGACGATTAGTATCAATGATAGTGTTAATAAAAATTTTTTCACTTTCCCACCTCAATATTAATATTTACTTGGAATTAATAAAAAAACTACCAATATATTCTATTGGTAATTGTTGTTATTCTTCTGCTTGAAAATCACTTAGAGTACCATCTTCATTAAGTATTTTATTTACTGTTTTGGTAGCATTTGCCAAAGATTCTTCACAAAATTTTACATGTGTCATTGCTTCTTCATATTTTTTTATCATATCATCAAGAGGTACTTCCCCTTTTTCAAGTTCTCTTATAATTTCCTCTAAACTTAATAAAGAGCTTTCGAAAGTTTTTTCTTTAGTCATTTTATTTTCCTCCTTAATTGTTTTTCATCAATCTTTACGTTTTCTAATAGTATTATAATTTCCTCGTTTCCGTTCCTTTTTGCTATATCTAAAGCAGTTAACCCTTCTCTATTTTTAATTTTGGTGTCTGCTTGGTTTTCTAATAAAATTTTTATAGCTTCTATATTTTTTAATATTACTGCTTCTATTAATGGTGTATTTCCATTAATATTTATACTATTTATGTAAGCAAATGATTTTAAAAGTATTATTAAGTTAATTGTGTTTTGACCAATTATACTACAATGTAAAGGTGTATTTCCATCTTTATCTTTTATATTTACTAGAGCGCCTTTATTTATTAGAAATTTTAATTCACTTTCATGTAGGTATTTTGCTGCTTCACATAATACAACGAGACCATCTTTATTTCTATAGTTAATGTTTGCACCTTGACTAATTAATTTTTTCATGTAAGTAATGTGATTTTTAGTATCTTTTATGGTATCTTTATTTATGGAATTTAAAAGTTTTTCATTAATATTATCTATATTATTATTCATTTTCTATTTCACTCACTTTGCTTATAATTATGCCATCATTTAATCTTGTGGTAATTTTGCTATTTATTTTTAAATCTTTAGTGTTTTTAATTATTTTACCATCTAATAAGGTTACAGAATATCCTTTTTTTAATATGTTTTCAGGATTTAGTAATTCTAATTTTATTTTAATGTTTTCTAGTTTTGTATTATAGTTTTCTAGTTTGTAATTTATTATGTTTAAAAGTTTCTCTTTGAAGTTAGATAATCTTGTGGGTTCTATTGTCAATCTATGCTTCATCGTTGTAATAAGTTTTTCAAGTAAGTTATCAAGTTTCTGTTCTTCTTTCTCATATAAACTAAGTGGGTTATTTAGTATATAATTATTTTTATATTTTTTAATTATTTCTTCGTAAGTGCCTATTTTTTTTGTGATTACGCTTATTATTCTTGATTTATAATCACTTAGATATCTGGTAATTTCAAGTCTATTAGGTACAACAAGTTCTGCTGCTCCTGTTGGAGTAGGAGCTCTTAAATCTGCGACAAAATCACTAATTGTAAAGTCTATTTCATGCCCTACCGCGCTTACAATTGGTTTTGGACATGTGTAGATAGCTCTAGCTACAATTTCTTCGTTAAATGCCCATAAATCTTCGATTGAACCTCCACCTCTTCCAATAATAATTACGTCAACATCGCTTACACTGGCACATTCTAACATATGTACTATATTTGTTTTTGCTCCTTCTCCTTGTACTAAAGTAGGGAATAATATGATTTCTGTTAAAGGAAACCTTCTGTTAATTGTACTTATAATATCTTTGACTGCTGCGCCTGTTGGTGCTGTTATAACCCCTACTTTTTTGGGAATTCTAGGTAACTTTTTCTTTTTTGATTCTTCGAATAATCCTTCTGCAGAAAGTTTCTTTTTCAATTCTTCAAATAATATGTACAAATTTCCAATACCATCTTCTCTCATACTTGTAACATTTATTTGATAATTTCCTCCAGCAACGAATACATTGACTCTTCCTCTAACTTCGACGTTCATTCCGTCTTTAGGTATAAAGTTAAGTCCAGCTTCTTGATAATTAAACATTACGGCATTAATTTTACTTGTTTCATCTTTTAAACTAAAGTATAAATGCCCTCTAGTATGAAATTTTAAGTTACTTATTTCTCCTTTTATACATACAAATGTTAGAAATTCATCTTTATCAAATATTGTTTTAATATAGTTATTTAAGTCACTTACTGTAAGATATATTTCTTCATTCATTGTTTACCTCATTATTTAGTATTTCGTCTAAAATTGCGTTTAGCATTTTAGTGATTTTTTCGTCGCTAAATTTTTTAGATAGTTCTATTCCTTCATTTATGCTTACTATATGAGGTGTAGCAGTATGTAGAAGTTCAAATACACTCATTCTAAAAATTGCTTGATCTATATTTCCTAATCGAGATATAGTCCATTCTTTCATATATTTATTTATTAATTCATCTATTTCTTTTTCTTTGTATAAAACGCCCATAACAATAGAAGAAACAAAATTATCATTTGATGGATCTATTTCTTTCATAATTGAGCTTATATCATATTCCATTTTTTCTTTTCTATACACATTAATCTGATATAGAATTGTCATAATTTTTTCTCTTAACTCGCTTCTAGTAGTTTTCATTTTATGCACCTTCTTTACATCTTTTTATTTATTATTAAGACTTTTTTAGTATAACATATTGTGTAGAATTAAGTCAAACGTTTTTTTGCTATTTGTATAAATTTATTGAAGGTATTATAAAAATTTAAAAAAGTAATTCTAGTAGGCGTCCTTTTTTGTAATACCTTCTTTCATTATTGATATCAATATAATGTATTTTATCAGTTTCTATTAAATCATATAATATACTGTGAATTAATATTCTAGTGTTGTGATCTAAAGGATTTTGAAATTCATTTAATAGTTCATCAATAGTGAAAGAACTTAAGTGATTTAAAATTAAATCTTCAATATCTTCTTTAGTCATTATTATTTCCATTTCTATTATTTAGTTTTTTAATATTTGTTAAATATTTTGTGTTAAAATCTATACCTTGTATATTATCTTCACTTAGATACAAGATATTTGTAATTATATCTCTATATAAAGTCAATATTTCTTTATTGCTTAGTCTAATTGTTATTTTTTCAAATTTTTCTTTTTCATCTGTTCTTTTTTTATAATAATAATCTCTAACGCTGTGAATGCAGCCTTCATATATATCCATTTTTTCACTTCCTAATTGTTTTTTATTATATGTTTTTTTACAAATTTAGTCAAGAAAAAGCGAATGGTCTTCGCTTATTTATAAATTTTTGCTGAACTGTAAAAGTGAATTCCGCCCCTAATTTCTATAAACTGGAATTAACTCTGCAATTGAGCTTTATAAATTTTTCAATTCTTCTACTACATTATCAAATGTATCAGCTTTTATAATTTTAATGTTATATTTGTTTTCTTTTTTTAATTTTATTGCTTCTTCATAGTTTTCACTAGGAACAATAAATACATCAGCTTTTTTTCTAACTGCTCCTGCAAGCTTGTATTTTACTCCTGCTATTTCACCCACTTTACCGTCTAGTGAAATTGTTCCAGTTCCAGATATCTTTTTCCCTTTTGTTAAATCATATTTAGTTATTCTATTATATATTTCTAATGCAGACATTAATCCACCTGATGCACCTGATTCTGTGCCTTTATATTTGAATGATACTTCTTTTTCGGTTTTTACATCTAAAATGGTTACTAAAGTTATTCCTATGATTATTTTCCCATCATCTTCATAAAGAGTAGCATAGCATTCTTTTTCTTTTCCATCTCTTTCTACTATTATTTCGATTTTGTCGCCAGATTTTTTATCTTGATATGAATTTTGAACGTCTTCTAAGCTGTTAATTTTTTTACCATTTATACTTTTTATTATATCTCCAGTTTTTAAATTAGAATTAGATTCTTTTAATTTATAATAAATTTGAGTTTCATTTTTTAGTATTTCATATTTTTCTCCAGCTGCTTTAAACGCTACTGCAATAGCATTTTCGTTGACACTGTGTAAATCTATTTGTCCTCTTTTTAGGATGTCATCATAATCTTCATCTTCATTTAATCTTACTTCTTCTATGCTTACTAAATCCCAAGATGGTATTATATAAGATAGTAGTATAGCAGGAATTGTTCCAGTTTTTGAACTTACATACGTTAGATTAAATGATCCTTTACTATCATAACCATCTTCTACTTCAATTCTTTTATTTAAGTTACTTAGTCCACCAGGAGTATATATTTCATAATCTAATCTAATAGTAGCTAATAAGATACATATAACCAAAAAAATGATACTTAGATAATTTTCTTTTATAAACTTTTTAATTTTTTCATATAATTTATTAGTTTCCATAATTTACCTCTCATTTTATTATAACATATAGTGAGGAAAATTATGATTAAAAATTTAATTAATTTAGGTAAAATATTGTTTTTTAGTTTTATAGTGTTTGTGTTTTTATCAAATCCTGATATAATTATTGATTCTGTGAATTATAGTATGGATGTTTTTTTAAAAAACTTGCTTCCAACTTTGTTTCCATTTTTTGTATTAGTAGATTTTCTTATTAATTATGGTTATGTTGATTGTTTAAAAGGTATTTTTAGGTTTAAATATGGTTATATAATTTTACTTTCTTTAGTATCTGGACTTCCGAGTAATGCTAAATATATTAAAAGTTTTTTAGATAGAAATATGATTAATATTCATGATGCTGAGATTATGTTGTCAGTAACTTTTTTTCCTAATCCTATGTTTGTAATAAGTAGTGTGGGACTACTTATGATGGGTAGTTTAAAGTTAGGTGTTATGGCACTTGTTAGTGTTTATATTTCTAATTTTTTAGTTTATCTTTTATATTATAGAAAATTAGATAATATTAGTGATGTCTCTTTTAGTAATGAAAAAGTACATTTTTCAAAGTTATTGAGTAGTAGTATAAGAAACAATGCTACTACTCTTTTAGTTATTTTGGGTACAATTATGTTTTTTATGACACTTATTAATATTTTAGTTAATTTTATTAATTTAGGGGACAAATTCTTTCCTATTGTCAGTGGTATTTTTGAAATGACTAGTGGTATAAAAAATATGAGTACTAGTATTTTTAGTACTCAGGCAAAATATCTTTTTATTTCATTATTTTTGTCATTTTCTGGTATGAGTGTTTTAATGCAAGCTTTTAGTATTTTAAATGATTATAAGATTAATGTTAATGTTATACTTAAAAATAAACTTTTGGTTATGTTATTTAATTTTATTATCAACTATTTCTATATTGTATTCTTCGTGTGAGACTACTATTAATGTTATAAGTGTTAAAAATTCATTATCTACCCTTCTAATTTTATATGTGTAATCATTTGGTAATTTTCTTACTACTTCTTTTAAATTATTGGTCGTATCAGTTAACTCTACAACCGTTTTATTGTTAGTAAGTTTAAGTTCTTTTGTAGTCCCATCTTTCATATTAAATGTACAAGTTGTTTCTGTGCACTCAGAAGATGTGATTCCTTCACTTTTTTTTATACTTTCATTTAAGTTTTTAGAAAGTATAGATTTATTTAACAGTAATTCTGTGGTTTGTGAGATAACATTTTCATCTTTTCTTACAGTATTTAATAATTTAAACATGAATACCATTACTAGAGATAAAAGTGCCACACTTATAGTTATTTCTAGTAAAGTAAATCCTTTTTTGTTTAGCATGTTTGCCTCCTTATATTCTAAGTGATGCGTAATAGTTTCTTCCGTTATATTTAAAGCTAACTATTATAAATCTTGTTGTACTATTTCTTTGGATTGTTTTCATATATTCTCTTAAAGAGTTTTTTAGTGGAATAGAACTTGACGCTAGTATTACAGATACATCTGCATTATTTATATATACATTTTCTATATTTAATGTTTCTAATACAGCTCTACATCCTGTTTTCATGTATGATGTGCAATTGTTAGGCGTAATTGTTATAAGGTTTGTAGTACTTTCTTTTGTTTCTTCTGATATATAATCTCTTACTACATCTACTTTATATAAATCATTTATATTGTCATAATATCTTCTAATATTTATGTCTGTAGAAATTTTTATGTACATTCCATACAAACTTACTATACTTACTGTTAGAACTACAAGGACTATTAAAGTTTCTATAAATACAAATCCTTTTTTCATTATTCATACTCCTTATTTAAGTTTTGTTTTACTTCTTTAACTTGTGTTCCTATCAAACTACTTCTATATGCGTATGATGTAAGTAAGGATAGCATTACTAATAAAAATACAATTATAAAACTATAAACAACAGCCATTGAGACGAATCCATCTTTTTTCACTATTATCACCTACTATAAAATTATTATATCATAAAAAAATTATCTAGTGTAGACTAAATAATTTTATGTGCTTTAGTTTTGTTGTTAGCTAAGCTGTAAAAATGAGTTTTTATTATAAAAATAGAATTAATATAGCTTTTTAATTTGTATCTAAATATATTTTTTAGCATATTATATTATATGAATAAGTTATATGAAATTATTAATTTGTATAAGACTAATAGAAAGCTTTTTAATGTAATAATACTTACTGTAACAGTGGTTTTAATTGTTTGGCAAGCAATATTTGCTTTAATTATGCCTTCGAGAGGAAATGTTATACTACTTATTGTATTGATAGGTGCGCTTATTTTTCAACTTTTTAATGATGTTTAAGATTAATATATAATAACTGAAAGATTTTCAGTTTTTTTGTACAATAGTAAAGTCATCATTAAAAAGTTGAAAACAATACTCGAACAAAACAAAATGCAAAAAAATATTTGGCAAATAAAAATATATGCGCTATTATTAATGTAGTCAGATATTAAGTGTGGTAAAAAAGATCAAAATATGAAACTTATAAGTAAAAGAGAATATGAATGTAAAAGATGTGGAAATTTAATAGAAGAAGGAATTAAGTTACTAATAAAAGAAAATAAATTAATTACATAGTTTTAATTTACTTTTGTTCTAACCAAAAATATTAGGCATATAACCTAATATGAGTGTTTAAGAACTGTTTAGTGATTATCATATAATCAAATAATTAGTTCTATATATATAATCTAGTAAAGAGTTTATTTCTTTTATTTTATCATATTCTTTATTGTTTTCTTCTAAGGTTGTTGGCATGCTTATCATAATAAGTAATAGTTTCGCTTCATCTTTATCAAGTGGATATTCATCGTTATAAATTTTTAATAGATTTGTAAAGTCCATTGTTTTGTATTCTTTTTTGTACAGCTTATATATATCTAAGATACGTGTATCAACCAAATAATTGTCCCATGAAGTAAGTAGAGACTTTTCCCCTTCTATAAAGTTTTCTCTTTTTAAGTTATTATGAACTATACAAACTTTTTCTTTTGTTTTATCTTTTACTAGATTGTACCAAGAGTTAAGTTCTTTTTCTATAAATACTAGATTAGAATTTATTATTGAGTAATTTCTAGCTAATAAGTAATCACTTGGAGACATATATATTTTTAAATCTATAGTTCTAATTAAGTTTTCATAAAATTCTTTTAAATAGTCTATATTCCCTATTAATGTGTTATAAATATCTTTATATTTTTTTCTACTAATATCCTTAAAATATGTAGTTTTATAGTGAAGACTACTAATTGTTTTTATTAAATCTATATCTTTTGTGTTAGATGAAAAAGGATCATCTTCATAGTATTTGTATTTTATTTCGTCTTTTGTTTCTTCTATTATTTCAGGATATATGTTAAATTCTCTTGTATTTAAGTAATTAAATAGTGTACTTAAGTCTTTCTTTTTGGGCTTTATTACATATTTTCCTTCTTCTGTAGTAAGTATTTTTACATTTCCTTTTATTTGTATTTTATTAATCTTGCTCATTAGAAATAAATGGAATTATAATTTTATCTCCTATGTTTATGTTGCTTAAATCGTTGTATTCTTTTAAATCATCAAGGGTTACATTATATTTGATTGCAATACTTTCTATTGTATCCTCTGATCTCATTATGTATATTTTATATTTGTAGTAACTTGTTTCTTCATTACTCATTATATTTTCTAATATTTCAGTATCATTTTCGTTTAAATTTGTATGAACTTCCGTTTGTGTTATTTCTTTAATTTCTTTCGTTTCTTCATGTATAGTATCTAACATTACCTCGTTATGAAATACTTGTGGGGTTTCTACTTCACTAGCATTATTTAGCATTTCTTCTATATCATTCATAATTATTTGCTCCTCCTCTTCAACTAAATCAGCTTCTTTTGGTTCTTCTATAGGTAAGTCAATACTTTCTTCTATAGGAACTGGTGTAGGTTCTTCATAAATCATTTCTTGATAGAACATGTTTAAATACATTTTTAAATGTAGTATGTCTTTTTCTACTTCATATTTGAAGTCTTTTATTGTTAAGTTTATTGAACTGTGGTCTATTAAACTAGATAGTGCGATTGTGAATGGAATAGTATAAGTAAATTCTTCTTTTTGTAAGCTTGCTTTTGTTAGTTTGTATTCTCCACTTACATCAAAATAACCTTCAATAGTATCTTCAAGTATTTTATAATCATGACTTAGTGAGATATCTGTTATTTCTTCTACTCTAGTTTTCATTATACAATCTTTTTTAAATTCTATTACATTATTCAATATAAAACACTCCTTTCATTTAACTGTATGAAGGAGTGTTAAAGGTTATGCAGCTTTTTTTACAAGAGTGTTTTCTCTATGTATTTGTACGTATCCTATTTTTTCTAAATTTATTATTAGTTCGTCTGAGATAACGCCTAATTCGTCTAATTTTATTGATGTTCTGAATTCATCATCTAATATTATATAGAGTGCAACTCTAGGTGTTTTATCTATTCCTTCATAGATTTCATAGGCAAGTATATCTGAATCGCTTGTTTTAAATGCTTCTCTAAGTGTTTTTGCTTTTTTGCTTTCTGTTATGAAACTCATTGTTATCGCTCCTTTCAAATAAGTCTACATATATTTCTTTATAATTTTTTATAATTTTAAATTTTATTTTATTTTTGAGATAGTCATCAAGTTCATCTATCTCGCGTTTATTATACACCGAAATATATAATATGTCTATACCTTCTCTAATCGCAGCCATTACTTTTTCTCTTATACCACCCACTGGGAGGACTTCTCCTAATAATGTCATTTCTCCAGTCATTGATATATTTTTAGGAATACTTTTATTTAGTATGTGACTTAGTAAGCATGTTGTTATTAAAGTCCCAGCTGAAGGACCATCTTTTGGAGTTCCAATTTCTCTAAAGTTTATGTGAAATGTTTGGTTTAAGATATTTTCATTTAGTTTGAAGTATTCCGTTTTAGATTTTATATAGCTTAGTGATATTTTGATACTTTCTTCTAATACTTTTCCTAATGATCCAGAGGTTATAAATTTATTTTCGCCTTTGTAACTAGTAACTTCTACTTCTAGTGTTTCTCCTCCATATGAAGTGTAAGCTAGACCAGTTAAGAAACCTGGAATATTTTCTCCTTTTTTTCTGGTGTTATATTTTTCGTTTTTAAGATATTTTTTTAAATCATCTGGATTTATAATTATGTTATTAATAGATTTGTTTTCAAGCTTGTAAGCTGTTATAACTTTTCTTATGATTTTATCTATAAGTCTTTCTAATTCTCTTACTCCACTTTCTTTTGTATAGTTGTCAATTATTTTTTCTAGTATGTTTTCAGGAATTTTTATTTGATTAGGGGTTAGTCCTACTTTTGATAGTGAAGTTGGGATTAAATGTTTTTTTGCTATTTCTAATTTTTCTGGTTTTATGTATGATGTAATATCTATTATTTCTAGTCTATCTAATAATACAGCAGGGATTGTAGATTTGTCATTTGCTGTTATTATCCATGTAATGCTACTTAAATTTATTTCTTCTTCTATAAAGTTATCTATGAATGTTTTGTTTTGGTTTGAATCTAGTATGTCTAATAATGAACTTGATGTATCTCCTTTGTAACTATCAGATAGCTTATCTATTTCATCTAATAATATTACTGAATTCATTGATTTAGATTTAATTAAAGCGTTTACTATTTTTCCAGGACAACTTCCTATGTAAGTTTTTCTGTGACCTAATAATTCTGCTGGATCGTTTATTCCTCCTAAGCTTATTTTTGCAAAGTTCTTTTTTAATGCATTTGCTATGCTGCTTGCTAGTGTAGTTTTTCCTACTCCTGGAGGGCCGATTAAACATATTATAGGAGCGTATTCACTTTTTTTGTTTTCTTTTACAGCTATATATTCTATTATTCTATTTTTTATTTCGGTTAATCCGTAGTGTGATGAATTTAGAGAACTTTCTATTTTTTTTAAGTTTGTTTCATCTTTTGTATATATTCCCCATGGAATTTTTGTTAGATAATCTAAATAGTTTCTTATTACACCTAATTCTGGACTTATTTCAGGTGTTACTTCGTATCTTTCTAACTCTCTATGTGCTCGACTAATGATGTTAGTTGGGATTCTTCCACTTTTTAATAGTTCTTTTATTTTTTCAATGTATTCTGTTTTGTTATCTTTTTCTCCTAATTCTTCTTTGATAATTTTTAATTTTTCTTTTAATATTAATTCTTTTTGAGCTTGATCTAAATTTTTTCTAAATTCAATTTCAATTTTATTTTCTAATTCTAGTACTGCTAATTCTATATTTATTTCGGTTATAAGTTTTTTTGTACGGGATACACGACTCATGTCTAACATTAATGATATTTTCTTTTCTAAGTTTAGTGGTAAGAAGTTAGCGATTTTATCTGTTAGTTTATCTAAGTCTGTTATTCCTTTTATATTATTTAATATTGAATTTGATATGTATGGATTAGCACCTATATATTTATCTAGTTCTCCTATAAGTTTTCTCAACAGTGCTGTTTCTTCTATTTCATTATAATCTTCATCTCTATAAGTTACAAATATACTTTCTAATACATCACTTTCGTTTGAATAATTTACGTAACTTAATACTTTTACTCTTTTTTGCCCGCTTAGGACTATTCTTGTGTTTCCGTTTGGTAAGTCTATTCTACTAGTTATTTTTGCTATTACTCCAACTTTTGGTAGATCTGTTGTATCTGGACTTTCTTCTAATTCGTTTATAGGAGTTACGATTAAAACTTCATTATTATGATATAGCTTTGATATGTCTATTATTTTTTTGCTAATATCATTATTAAGTTCAATTCGTGCATCACCTTGAGGTAAAAGCACGAGGCCTTTTAGTAGTATTACTGGTAAGTTATTTTTAATCATGCTTCTGCCTCCCATATGACTTTTTATTATAAATATTTTCACACTTTATGTCTACTCATTTTTTCATTTTTTTTAATTTATTTTTTTTATTGTAACGAAGAAAATACACTAAAAAATTAGTGCATTATTTTTGTTATTTTTTTGTTGACATAGTATTAAATTTATTGTAATCTAGTTAGTAAGAAAACAAAAATAGTAAAACGTAGCGAAGCTTTAGTAGGACTATTAAAGTTAGCTAAGAATTACTATCTAGTTTTCTTTTTTTATTTTAAAAATTCTTTATCTTTTTCTATATTTCTGAATGAAAGTTTTGTTAATGTTTTTATTTTTTCATCATTATTTGCTATTATTGATTGTTGGTAAAGAGTGATGAATTCTTCAAATATTAAGACTGCTTCATGCATTTTTTTAAAATCTAAAGTTTTATTATAATCATAGATAGCTGCTGTGAAAGTTGAATGAATTTGATTAAATATTTTTTGTAGTTCTTCATTTGTCATATTACACCTATAGTTCTAAAAAGAAAGTTTCTAGCGCTTTTGTTTTTTCTAAGATTCCTAATTTTATATTTTTATCTACATCGCTTAGATTTTCTAATATTTTTAACATTGTTTCTTCTTCTATATCATTACTTGCTTTTATTGCAAGGGTTACTCTGTAAGGATGTTCTTTTAGTTTGCTTGCAATTGTTCTTGAATCCATGCCAGTTTCTGCAAGTATATTAACTTGATACATGAGTCTAAATTGTCCAGCTAGTAAGCTTATTATGACTACTGGTTCTTCTTTATTTTCTATTAAATTTTTATATAATGTGAATATTTTGTTTTTGTCATTTTTAACAACAGCGTTAACTAAATCAAATATATTGTTATCATTATATTTTGTTATTACTTTTTTTACGTCTTCTTTAGAGATTGTTTTTTCGTTTATTTTATATAAGTAAAGTTTTTCTAGTTCTTTATCTATTACTTTAGTGTTAGATTTTAATCTTTGTTCAATTTCTCTTACAGTATCTAAATCTATTTTAAATTCTTTTTTTTCAAAGTATTCTTTTATGTAGGTTATTATACTGTTTTCACTTAAAGGTTTAAATTCTATAGTTTTTACTTTGGTTTTTAAATATTTTACTAGTTTTTTTCTTTCGTCTAGTTTATCTGTTATTATTTTAAATATTAATGTAGTTGAAAGATTGGGATTTTCTATGTATGACTCTAATAATTTACTTTCAAGTGTAGACTTTGCAGTTAGAAATTCACATTCATTTAGTATTACCATTTTTTTAGAACCAAATAAGTCTAAATAAGAACATTCTTCAATTACATCTTCGATTTGACATTCTTTATAGTTATAGATTACTTTATTTTCTATATTAGATTCTGTCATAGTTTTTTCTATAAATTTCTCTAGTTCGTTTTCATTTTCTCCATATAGTATATAGTTCATGATATCACCTTGTTTATATTATAACAAAAATAGTAAATTTTCTCTAGTTTTCTGATAATTTTATTATGATTTTATAATTAAAAAGACTATTGACTCGATTATTTGCCAATAGTTATTTATTTTTTATTTTGGAATAGTGTAGCGCCTATTAATACTATAATAACTACAATCATAACTATAATGATAATGTTTATATTTTTAGGATTATTAACGGCATCTTGTACTATTGATGCTGTAAGTAGATAGTTTGAACAGTGTGTTATTTCAAATTCTACTTTTCCATTATTAACTATTATATCATTTTGTATATATTCTATCCTATCTAATTCTTCATTATAGTAGTAAAGATAAAGCTTTTCTCCATTTTTGTATTTATTTTTTACATCTAACTTTATTTTTGCTTTAGTAGGTAATTCTCCATGATGATTGAATGAGATTATAAGTTTGTCATTATTTGATACTAAATTTTCTATATTTTTGTCTTTTATATCAGTCATTAATTGTAATCTTAAATCTAGGTCTATTTCCATATTATCTTTTAGTGATTTATTAAAATCTTCATTGTTTAGGAATGTCCAAGAATAAGTAAGGTTTTTAGATTTATCTACTACTTCATATATTATTTCTTCTTTTGATATAGTTTTTGAGATATTTATTAATGTATTGTTTGATAACATTTTTTTGTTATTTATGCCAATTTCTTTGTCAGTATTTATTATGTGTGTAATGAGTCCTGCTATAACTATAAGTAAAAGAGAAATAAGTGTTATACTAAATTCTTTTTTCATAGTAATCCTTTCCGCATCTTATTATATACTGTTTAAAAGTATGAATAAATCATAAAATAAGTATACTACGCATGGTGTTATAATATTGCCTGTTTTTTCATATGATACACTTAATATTATACCCGCGAATGCAAAAGGTATTAATGTAAATAAATCATTTGTAGAAGAAATGTTATATCCTATTTGACAGAATGCGTATACTAAGCTTGAAAATATAATGAAGAAATATTTGTTTTGCAATATATCTTTGAAAACTTTTCTAAATACTATTTGTTCTGTAAATAAGCTTATTACAAATACATATATTATTAGTAAAAAGATATTTTTGTCTAATAATGAATCGATTAGAGAAGAGTTATTATAAGTGACGTGAAAAACTTCTACTAATATAATTGAAACGATTAATAATCCTACTATTAATGCTGCTGAATATACTAATGATTTACCTACGTTTTTGAAAAAGTGTTTGTTAAATGCTTTTATATCTCTTATTATGTCATCTTTGTATATAAATATAAATAATAAAAGTAATAAAAACATAATACCTATATTGATTAATAAATCGTTTGTGCTATTTGATGTTATGCTTGGTAAGAGCATTGGCACTAAAATGTATAATAAAAAAACACCTATTCCTTTAATTAATTTGTTTAAATTTGTCATACTTCCACCTCTTAAATTAATAAACCAAACCCCCAAATGTTATCCTAGATTATAACCAAGGAAGATATTTTTTGATCCACTTCATTCTTCCACCTCCTTATTTTGTACTTTTATTTTATCATAGTCTTGTGTGATTTTATATATTTTTTAAAGAAGTTTACATTAATTTATATTTATTTTGTATACTTCTTCATTGATTAGGAAATTTATTCCTGATAATTTAAGAGTGTCATTTATTGTAGCTTTAGTAGCATTTATTTCTAAAGTTTCAAGTAAATTTTTTAAATTGGTGTTTCTTTTTGTTTTTATTACGTCAAATTCTTGATTGTTTATTAGAGTTATGTATACAAAGTCTCTTTTGCTACAGTTTTTGAGCTCGTTATATATATCTATTACATCATATAATGATAATATAGTTGATTCAGAGGGAACTTTATTAAATTCTACTGTTATGTTTGGATATGTTCCTAAGTAGCTAAATAAAGATTGATATACTCTGATGTTACTTTTATCTAGTGATATTTTGAATGTTATGTCTGGATAAGTTTGATCTAGTATGTCTAGTGTTTTTAAAATTATATTCATGTTATCATTTAGTATAAATTCGTCTTTTAGATCATAGGAGTCTTTACTATCTATTTTTAAATAGATAGTACTTGTTTTTGGTTTCCATATTTTTTTTATGACATCACTTTTTAATTCATATATATCATTTATAGAAATTTTTTTCTTTTCTTTAAAATCTTTAAAGTCGTTTTCTATTATTATTACGTTTTTAGGACCGCTTACAGAGTTTATTTCTCCTATTCCATTAAATAATCCTGACACAGGAGAATGTTCTTCTTTTTCCATAGTTTTGATTATTATTTGGTCTTTATAAATTGAACTTCCTTCGTTTATTTCTATATCATTTTGATTACTAAATGGTATGAAAATATAATCTACTGTTAATGCTTCTTTCGTTTTGTTACTTTCCATTTTTATCTCCTATTTAATATTTTTGTATCTAATTTTTTCTTTAAATCTATTATAGCTAAATATCTGGCACTTGTGGTGTTTTTTTCTTCTTCTGTTAGTTCTGCTAGAGTTCGGTTGTTATTTAGTTCAAATATTTCATCAAATCCAAATCCGTTTTGACCTCTTCTTGTGTTTGATATTTTTCCATGAAGTACACCTTCGCCTATTATAGTGTTAGTTCCATCATAGTAAACTAAACAACATACTGCATGCGCAACTCTCGTTTTTCCATTTATTTGTTTCATTTTTTCAAGTATATAACAGTTTCTTTCTTTGTCTGTTTTATTTTCCCCTAAAAATCTATGTGTAAGGACTCCAGGCCAACTATTTAAAGCGTCAATACATAGTCCTGAGTCGTCTGCGATTGTAGGAATTCCAGTTATTTTATAAATTTCTGTTGCTTTTTTTAAGGCATTTCCATAAAATGTATCTTCTGTTTCTTCAACTTCAATATTAATTTTAGCTTCATTTAAACTTAATATTTCTTGATTTTTAAATATGCTTTTTAATTCTTTTATTTTTCCTTCATTATTACTTGCGAATATCATAATTTTACTTCCTTTCTTATAACCAAATTTTATCTGTTAAGTTGTATTTATACATTATTGTAGGACGATATGCTTTGTCTTTTACTATTTCGTCAGTTTTTTCACAGTATTTAATTATTCTTTTTCTAAAATTTGATTTATCTACTTTTGTTTCAGTTATTAATTCATATATAATTCTTGTATCTTCTAATGAAAATTTTTGCGGTAGTAATTTGAATATTGCGTCAGTGTTATCAATTCTATTTTTTAGGTGTTTGTAAGCGATTATTATTTCCATAATTTGTTTTTCTAAATTTATGTCTTCTGTTTCTATTTCATGAATGTATTCAATGTTACAATTATTCTTTAGCTCTTTTGTTTTATATTTTATAGTAGTTTCTCCTAATTGGCAATATTCATTAGTTTTAAATTTTATAGGTATTAATTCGTATTGTTCATCAATGTTTTTTATATTTTCAATATTCGCTAAGCTTAGGTATATTATATCTAATTTTTTATCAGCAAAGTATTTTCTTTCTGCTAATGTGTATACTTGTTCTAAGTGAAAAGTTTTTGTATTTATTATTTTAGTAATGTAGTCTTTTAATTCGGTTTTCATGTCATCTTGTTGTTTAAAGTATATGTTTGGTAGAGATTTATTAGTTTTTTTTACTAAGATTTTCAATACTTTAATATCAGTTTTTTTGTTGTTTTCACTTTTTTGTGTGTCCATTACAAATAGGCACGTTACTAGGTTTATGTTCATATTAATTACTCCTTATGTTACATATAGTATTTTACACTTTAAGACAAGTTTAGTCAAGATTATCTTTGTTGTTATTTTTAAAATTGGTTAAATATTCTTTTAAATTTATTGCAACATTATGAGGAATGATTGTTTCTAATTCTTCTATGGATGATTCTGTTATTTTTTTCAAACTTCCAAATTTTTTCATTAATTCTTTTTTTCTTGTTTCGCCTATTCCTTCTATGTTGTCTAGTATACTTGAAATACTACCTTTGCTTCTTATTTGTCTATGATAATTTATTGTAAATCTATGAACTTCATCACTTATACGTGTTAATAAGTAAAATACATTACTTCTTTTATCTATTTTATAAGATATTAGTGTGTCTCCATCAATCAGCTCGCTCAAGGAATGTTTGTCATCTTTTGCAAGTCCACATACTTTAATTTTTAGGTTTAAATCATTTAAAACTGAATTACAAGCATTTATTTGATTTATTCCTCCATCTACTAATATTAAGTCTGGAATTCTTGTTTTGTTTAATAATACACTTTGGTATCTTCTATATATTACTTCTTTCATAGACCCTACATCATCGTTTTGTTCTTTAGATATTTTGAATTTTCTATAATCTTTTGTGCTAGGACTACCATCAATAAAGACTACCATTCCACTTACTGTAAATGATCCAAATAAGTTTGAGTTATCAAATGATTCTATTACACTTAGGTTTTCCATGTTTAATAGATTACCTAGTTCTTTACATGCAGTTTCTGTTTTTTCGTTTTTTCTATATTCTAATTCCATATTATTTTTTAGATTTATTTTTGCATTAGTAGCCGCTAAATCTAGTAAGTGTTTTTTCTTTCCTTTTTGTGTGATTATTACTTTTGAGTCAATAACACTGTTAAGTAATTCTATGTCAAGATTATTGGGTACAATTATTTCTTTTGGTGGAATATTTTTTTTAGCGTAGAAATTAACTATATAATATTCTAATGTTTCCTTAATATCATCTATAAGAGGAAATATGTTTTTTTTGTTTCCAACTAGTTTACCATTTCTTAAAAAGAACACTACTATACTTATATATCCATTTTCATAATAGTAGTTAAATATATCTCTATTTATTCCATCGTTAAGTTCTACTTTTTGTTTTTCAAATACAACTTTTATATAATCTAATTCTTTTTTTAAGTCTAATGCTATTTCAAAGTTTAAGTTATCTGAGTTTATTTTTATTTTCTCTAATATTTTGTTTATTAGTATTTCGTCATGGCCATTTAGGATGTCAATTATTTCTTGCCTTAATGAGGTTGTATCTAAATCTTTATGAACACAGTATCCAAGACATTCTCCTATATGATAATATAAACATTCTTTTTTAGGAGTTTTGTCACATTTTTTTAATGGATATAATCTATTTATTAAGTCTACTAATCTTCGTGCAGCATGTCCATTTGGAAATGGTCCGAATAGCATTTTATGTTTTTTATTTATATTTATTTCTCTTTTTACTACAAGACTTGGAAATTTTTCGTTTTTAAATTCTATGTAAGGGTAACTTTTATCATCTTTTAATAATATATTATATTTTGGATCATATTTCTTAATTAGGTTTAATTCTAATATGAATGCTTCTAGTTCACTTCCTGTGACTATGTAATCAAAATCTATTATTTCGCTTACTAATTTCTTTGTTTTTCCTGTTACACGTCCTGTGAAATAGCTTTTTAATCTGTTTTTTAGGTTTTTAGCTTTTCCAACATATATAATTATTCCTTTTTCATTTTTCATTTGATAAGAACCAGGAAGTGCTGGAACTAGTGATAATTTTTCTTTTATATATTTATTTATGTTTTCATCTATCATTTTTAACACCTATTTATATTTTAACAAATTTTTATGTTTATAACAATAAAATAAAGTCCAGGTTAATTGGACTTTGATAATTTAAGTTTTTTGACTTCATTAAATGATGAGTCAATTATTTCTTTATTTGTTAATAAATCTATTTTGTAACTATTATCTACATTGTTTAAGACTAAGCTTTCTAGTTCACTTAATGTCAAATCTTCTCTAAGTATATAAATTAATTCTTGGTCTTTAAATATTGTTTCTATATCAAATCTGTAAACTTGCCTAAAATTTTCAATAGATTCTTTATTAGCTTCTAAAATCATGCGCTCGTTTCTTGCTGCTAGATATTCTGCTAATTTTATTCTGTAACATCTTAATTCTTCACTAGTAATAGATTTAATTCCATAATTATTAAGTAATGTATAAAAAGCACATAATACTTGTTCTTTGTAATAGATTGTCTCTATATATTTTTTTTGAAGTGATTTATAAGTTGCTTCTCTTAATAGGCAAAGTAAATCATAGTCTAATGAATGTGCTAAATAGTCAATGTAATTTTCACTTATCTGTTCTTTTAGTATTAATTCTCCATTGCTATAAGTTAAGTATGTGCAATTTTTTAAAAAGATTTCTTTGTCTTTTTCAGATAAGTTATATGTAGTTATGCCAATGAAAGAATCAAGGTAATCACTTAGCATTTTTATGTCTGTAGCGCTTGTTAGTTCTTCATCTTTGATTACTAGTGCTCTTTTTTCTTTATAAAGATTATATAACATTGCTATTATTATTTTTTCGTATGTAATTGTTTCTTTCTCTCTATATTTAATCATTATCTTCCTCATTATTTATTTGTTCGATTATGTTTTCTATTTTTTGGCCATATTCTATTGAGTTATCATAAACGAATTTTAATTCTGGTATATGTCTTATGTTTAATCTACCTGCTAGTTCACTTCTGAAGAAAGATGCAGCTCCATTCATGTCATGTACTACCTTTTCTCTTTTATAATCATCTAAAGTTGTAAAGTAAACTTTTGCAAAGCTTAGGTCGTTTGTCACTGTAGCATATGTAATTGTCACATTTTTTAAGTCCTCATCTTTTATTTCTGTAAGTAGTATTTTGCTTATTTCTCTCATTAAATCTGAAGCGACTCTCTCACCTTTTAACTTCATATTCTTTTCACTTCTTTCATTTCGTATGTTTCTATAACGTCTCCAACTTTGATATCAATATAGTTTTCTATAGTAATTCCACAGTCAAAACCTTGTTTAACTTCTTTTACTTGATCTTTTTCTCTTTGTAAACTGCCTATTTTCCCTTCAAATATTACTATTCCATCACGTATTAATCTCATTTGAGATGAATTTTTGATTATGCCTGTTGTTACATGTGATCCTGCGATTATTCCAACTTTTGAAAATTTGAATAATTGTCTTACTTCAGCCTCTCCTGTTATTACTTCTTCAAATTCTGGGTCCAACATACCTTTCATAGCAGCTTCTATTTCTTCTACCGCTTTATATATAATGTTATATGTTCTTATTTCTACACTATGAGATTTAGCATTTTCTCTGATTTTACTGTCTGGTACGACATTAAATCCTATTATTATTGCATTTGAAGCACTAGCAAGGACTATGTCGCTTTCTGTAATTGCACCTACTCCACTTCTTATAACTGATGTTTTTACACCTTCTACATCTATTTTTTCTAGGGCATTTTTTACTGCTTCTTCGCTACCTTTAACATCGGTTTTTAATACAATATTAATTTCTTTTCTACCACTTTGAATAGATGCAAATAAATCGTCTAAACTAACTGTTTTTTTAGTGAATTTCTTTTCTTTTTCTAGTACTGAACGTTTTTCTGCTACACTTCTAGCTTCTTTTTCGTTTTCGAAAGCCATGAATTTGTCTCCTGCGACTGGCACTTCGTTAAGTCCTGTGATTTCAACTGGTGTGCTAGGCAATGCTTCTAATAAATCGATTCCGTTGCTGCTTTTTAATGTTCTTACTTTTCCGTGAGAAGTACCAACTACGATTGGATCTCCTATCCTAAGAGTACCGTTGTTTATTAATAACGTTGCGACTGGGCCTTTATTTTTGTCTAATTTAGCCTCGATTACAGTTCCTACAGCGTATCTGTTTGGATTAGCTTTAAGTTCTTGCATTTCTGCCAAAGCTATTATGTTTTCTAAAAGTAAAGGTACGTTTTCGCCTGTGTGTGCACTTAGTTTTACAAATATTGTGTCTCCTCCCCATTCTTCTGGAGTTAGACCATGTTCACTCATTTCGCTCATAATTTTTTCTATGTTTCCTACACCTTTATCAATTTTGTTTATAGCTACTATGATAGGAACGTTAGCGCTTTTAGCGTGGTCAATTGCTTCTTTAGTTTGAGGCATTACACCGTCGTCTGCTGCGACTATTATTATTACAATATCTGTAATACTTGCTCCTCTTGCTCTCATTTCTGTGAACGCAGCGTGTCCTGGAGTATCTATGAATGTTATAAGTGAGCCACTGATTTCAACTTGATAAGCTCCTATATGTTGAGTTATACCACCTGCTTCTCCACTTACAACATGTGATTCTCTTATATAATCTAGTAAACTAGTTTTTCCATGGTCTACATGCCCCATTATAGTTACAACTGGTGGACGAGACATTAAGTCTTTTTCATCGTCTATGATTTCAAAGTTTTCGAAGTTACTTATATCTTTTGTTTCTTCTTTTTTTAATTCTTTCCCAAATTCTAAAACAACAACTTCAGCATCTTCATATGTTATAGAAGCATTTATATTTAGCATTAGACCTAGTTTGAATAATCTTCCAACTAATTCATCATCTGATACATTTAGTGATGAAGCTAAATCTTTTACTGTCATACCTTCTTTATATAATACTACTTTTTCTTCATGTTCAGATTTGTTACTTTGTAGTTTTGTTTTATTTTTATATAAATTCTTCTTTTCTTTTTTGTATTCTTCTAAGTTAGATTTATTATCTTTCTTTTTTAATTTTATTTTTTGTGCACGTTCATGAGAAAGGTTGCTTCCTCCTAGTAATTCTTCTGCACGATCTTCAAAGGAAAATTTACTTTCTAATTCTTCACTTAAGAGATTTTCATCTTCTATAATTCCATTGTTTTCATCAGTCATACTTTCGTTATTATTTAGTGTCAAATCTAATGTTACAATATCATCGTCATCTAATATATCATTTTTATCTGTAACTTGTAATCCTAATTCTTCACATTTTTTTAGTAGTGCTTCTACTTTCATATTTATATCTTTAGCGTATTCTTCAACTGTCATATATTGCACCCTCTTTCTTATATTTGTTTTGGTTATTTCCTTGTTAGTTTTTAGAGCATCAAGGCGTGCTCTTTTTTATTTGTTCAATTTTGATAAAAGTTCATCATATATTTCTTCAGGTATTTTTACTTCTAGGTGTCTTTCTAGTATTTTATTTAGTTTAGCTTTGTTTATTACATCAACATCTTTTTTTAGATATGCTCCCCTTCCATTCGCTTTTAGAGTTTCATCTACTATTACTTTTCCTTCAGGGGTTCTAACTATTCTAAATAAATCTTTTTTTTCAAGTTTTTCTTTAGTTATAACACATGAACGCATAGGGATTTTTCTTGTTTTCAATTATATCACCTACTTATTTATTTCTTCGTTTATTTCATTTAATGTTTTTATGTTTAATTTGTATCTAGTAAGTTTACTTGCAAGTTTAATGTTTATACCTTTTTTACCTATTGCAAGACTTAGATTTTCATCATCTGTTATTACTAATGCTTCTTTTGACTTTTCGTCTTGTATACTTACATTAAGATTTTTTGCAGGACTTAGCGCATTTGCTATAAATATTTCTGGATTATCATTGTATAAAATCAAGTCCACTTTTTCTCCATTTAATGCACTTATGATGTTAGCAATTCTTCTACCTTTTTCTCCTATGCAGCTTCCTACAGCATCCACATTAGAGTTTGTGCTAGATATAGCAACTTTGCTTCTTACTCCAGGTTCACGTGCTACTCCATGCATTAGTAATAGACCATCTTGAAATTCTGGTATTTCTAATTCAAATAGTCTTTTTACAAATCCATAATGTTTTCTTGATAATTTAATAGATGGGCCTTTGGTAGTTTCTTCAACTTTTACAATATATACTTTTACACTTTCTCCCATTTTAAGAGTTTCTCCAGGAATAAGTTCATTTTTAGGTAATATTCCACGTGCTTTTCCTAAGTCAACATAGTAATTTCTATTATCTTCCATAGCTAGAAATCCTATCATCATTTCGTCTTCTTTGTCTCTCATTTCCTCCATGATTTTATTTCTTTCTGCTTCTCTTATTTTTTGAAGTACTACTTGTTTCGCTACTGAAATAGCAACACGTCCAAAGTCATCAGGAGTTACTTCTGTTTCAATGATATCTCCAATCTGAGCATCAGGTTTTATTTCAATTGCTTCTTCTAGGCATAGTTCTTGATCTTCATTTTCTAATTCTTCAACTACAGTCATTCTTTTAAATAATTTAATCATTCCATTTTCTGTATTTATTTCAGGTCTTATGTCTGCGTCTTCTCCTGTTTCTTTTTTGTAAGCTGCTGCTAGGCCGTTGCCCATAGCTTCTATTATTTTGTCAGCTTCTACTCCTTTTTCTGATACTATGTAATCAAATGCACGTTTAAATTCTTGATTATTCATTTTCACTAACTCCTTTACTGCAAATATCAAGTATAAATTCGCCAGGTATTTCAGGTAATTCTAATTCGTCTATAATTGGGTTAACTATTTGTGAGACTTTAACACATAAATCAGTGTCCACTACATTTTCGCTTTCTATATGTAAGAATAGTGTGTCTTCGCCATCTTCTTTAGCAAGCTCAATATTAGAAACAGTAACTCCAATTTCTTTTAATGGGTCTTTTACTGCGTTTATTATTCTTTCGTTCATATTATTCCTCCTTTTTAAAAATAAACAAGTGGGATTTAACACCCACTCATCAAGTAATTTAATTTTATCATAGTATTTTGCATACTTCAATAGAATACTGAAAATTTCTGAATTTATTATAATTTATTTTTATAAATTTTGAGGTAGTGTATAAAAGATATTTTTGTATTTTTAAGCTACATATTTTGTTTATTTTCTTTTTTAAATAATTAAGTGTGATATGATTTTATTTAAAAATTATTAGGACTTTAACTTTTTTAATTTTTTGTTTAATCTATTTAGTAATTAAATAGAAATTCTAAAATGAAAAAGCGTTTCTTAATATTAGTGTCGTATATAGTTAGTAGAGGGAGGTGAAGCTTTGTGCAAAAAGTTAATGATGTTAATAAACCTTTTTTTGAAGTTTTAGGGGAAGTTATTAAAAATATTAGAGTTAAGAAGGAATTTAGTATGTCTGATGTTGTAGATAGAATGGAAGTTTCTTGTACAACTGAAAATTTAAAAAATTATGAAAATGCTCGAATGCAGATAACTATACAAACTTTTAATTCTTTGTGTTTTGCTTTAAATATGAAGCCTATAGTTGTATGGAGTCAGATAATTGATTTATATGAAACTAAAGTAAAAAAAGAAACTAGTTATTAGCTTCTTCAATTGTTTTCATATAATAATCGTATATTTCTTTTATTTCAGTGTCTTTAATTTCCATACCAGCTTCTTTTCTCATTTCAATTAGAGCTTTTGCATATAGGTTATTATCAGCTTCTTGTTTTTGTGATGATATTACATCTTTTATTCTTGTAGTTAAACTTTCTACTTTGCTCTTTTCTTCTGAACTTTTTCTATACACTATATGATAACCGTAAGTTGTTTTAACTAAAGAAGTGCTATATGCGCCATCTGTTAATCTTTCTGCTTCTGATTTATAGTTTGATTCTAAAGGAGAGTCAAAATCTACTGGAACACTTTCTGTAGTTATAACGCTTCTGTATTCGTTTTTTAAATCTTCCCATGAAGCTCCATTTTTAAGTTTCTCTAAAATCTCTGTTGCTTTACTTTTTGCTGCTTCATCTTCTAAGTTATCATTTTTAACTAAAATATGTTCTGTATTAATAGTTCCATATACATTATTATCATAATAGCTTTGTACTTCTGTATCTGTTATTATTTTATACATATAGTCTTTAAAATATTTGCTTCTTAAATAGTCTAATTCTATTACATTTTTTATATAATCCTCTTTAGTATCAAATCCATATGATTTAAGAAATTCTTCTTCTGATACTTGATAATATTGTTTTGCTTGTTCTATATAAGTTTCGGCATTTTCATTTATTGTTTTTTTGTCTTCTTCTGTTAATTCATATTTTTCATAAAGAATTATTTGGTCTACTTTTTCTGCTAAAACATTTAATGATGATGCTTTTTTTATTCTATTGTATATTTCATTTGCTGTTATATTATTTTTCCCTACTTCAATTGCTACTTGTTCTCCATTTTTTAATTCTGCAATTCTGTCTGGGAAAAAGAACATCATTATGAATAATCCTAAAAATAATCCTACACAAAAAGTTATAATTTGTTCTTTAGAAATTTTATTTAAAATATTTTCTTCGTTTGTGACTTCTGGTTCTTGTATTTCTTCTGTTTTTGTTTCTTTTTCTTCTAGTTTTTCTACTAAATTATTATATGCTTTTTTGATTTCATTTAATTTGTTTTTTGCAGTTTTACTATTATTTCCTTTATATTTTCTTTCTAATTTTTTATATGCTTCTTTTATTTCTTCTAATGTTGCATTTTCTTCAATACCTAATATTTTATAGTATTCTTTCATTTTTCCACCGTCCTAAATTCATTTTACTATTATTTTTATATAAACACAATGTTTTATGTTTTCTTTCACATATTTTTCATTTTATATGTAAAGAAAAAACTAACCTAGTCGATTAGTATATTATTTAATTATTAACCACTTCTTTTACTGGTGCGTATGTTGTTCTGTGGTATTTACATGGTCCATATTTTTTTAATGCTTCAATATGATTTTTTGTTCCATAACCTTTGTTGTTTTTTAAATCATACATTGGAAATTCATTACTTATTTCATCTATCATTCTATCTCTTGTAACTTTAGCAATTATTGAAGCAGCTGCTATGGATTCACTTTTTGCGTCTCCTTTTATAATAGGCGTATTTGGAATATCTATATCTAATTTCATCGCATCAATTAAGACATGCTCTGGTTTGATACTTAAATTTTTTATTGCTTCTTTCATTGCTACTTTTGTAGCTTCATAAATATTGATTTTATCTATTACATCCTCATAAACTATACCTACACCTATACTTATTGCGTTTTCTACTATTATGTCATAAAGTTCTTCTCTTTTTTTCTCAGTAAGTTTCTTTGAATCTTTTATGTCTTTATTAAAATAACCAACTGGCAAAACTACAGCAGCCGCTACGACGGGACCTAACAAAGGGCCTCTTCCAACTTCGTCCACTCCGCATATAACTTTAATGTTTTTGCTATATAATTCGTTTTCATATTCTAGCATTATTTACTTCTCCCAATTTCTTTTTTTATTTTTTTGTATATAGTGTTTTTGTCTAATTCTAATCCAACTAATAATTCTTTTCTATTTCCTTGGTGAACAAATAAGTCATCTATACCGTATGTTATTATGTTTTTATCTGTAAGTGTACCTAAATAACTACCAAAAGATCCGGTTTTCATGCTTTCTTCATATACGAATATTGGTTTATCTTTCTTTATAATATTTTTAAAATATTTTTCATCTATAGGTTTTAAAAATCTAGCATTTACTAATTCTATTTTTATTCCATCTTTTGAAAGCTTTTCTATTATTTCTAAACTTTCATTTACGAAATCTCCGTAAGTTATTAGTGTACCATCATTTCCTTCAGTTATTTGTTCCCAAGATCCTACTGGTATTTCTTGAATTTCTTCTTTTTTGTATTCTAATTTAGCTCTAGAGTAGCGGATACAAAATGGGGATTTTGTTTCTATTGCTGTTTTTATCATGTTACTACATTCAACACTGTCTTTTGGTGAAGCGATTATTATATTAGGTATTGGAAGTAGAAATGTAACATCAAACACACCTTGATGAGTTTCTCCATCTGCACCTACTATTCCGCACCTGTCTATACCGATTATTACATGAGTATTCATCCTTGCTATATCATGGAGAACTTCGTCATATCCTCTTTGTAGGAATGAAGAGTATATTGATACAAAGGGTATTTTGTTTTCTAGTGCTAAACCATTTGCTAATACTAAAGCATGTTCTTCTGCTATGCCAACGTCTATGAAGTTGTTTGGAAACATTGCTTTTAATTTTGTAAGTTTAGATCCTGTTTCCATCGCTGGTGTTATGACTACTATGTCTTTATTCATAAGTCTAATTAATGAGTCACTTACTATTTCACTCCATGATGTTAATTCACTTGTTTCAAGTGGCAATCCTGTTATTTTGTCAAAAGGGCCTACTCCATGCCATGAACCAGTTGTATCATTTTCCGCAAAGGCATATCCTTTTCCTTTTTCTGTTATTACATGTATTAATACTGGGCCAGATGAGTTTTTTGCTATGTTTAAATATTCTGTTAATTCTTTAAAATCATGACCATGAATTGGACCATAATAGTCAATACCTAATTCTTCAAATATAAAACCACTTTTATTGTATATTTTTTTAAAGCTGTCTTTTAATGTACTAAGTGTATTGTTTAAAGTAGGTCCTATTCCTGGTACTTTAGATAGTACAGTTTTGGTTTTTGTTTTTAATTTTTTGTAGCTACCATTTCTAATTTTGTCTAAGTGATTATGTAATGCACCTACATTTTTAGATATACTCATGTTATTATCATTTAAAATTATTATAAGTTTTGTTTGTGTGCTACCTATTTGATTTAAAGCTTCATAGCAAAGGCCATTACTAATTGAACCATCTCCGATTACTGCAATTACATGGTTGTCTAAGTTATTCATATCTCTTCCTAAAGCAAGTCCTAAAGCTGCTGATAGCGAAGTTGATGAGTGTCCAGCTTCGTATGGGTCATGTATAGATTCACTCATTTTTTGAAATCCTGATAATCCATTTCTTTGCCTTAATGTGTTAAATTTGGAAGCGCGACCAGTTAATATTTTATGTACATAACTTTGATGAGATACATCAAATACTATTTTGTCTTTAGGAGAGTCAAATATTTTGTGTAGTGCAATTGTTAACTCAACTATTCCTAAGTTACTTGATAAATGTCCTCCAGTATGTGAAACACTTTCTATTAAAAATTCTCTTATATCTTTACTAAGAGTTTCTAATTCTTCATTGTTTAAGTCTTTTAAAAATTTAGGGTCTTTTATTTCTTTTATATTCATAATTTCACCTGTATGTTTGATTATAAATTATTTTTTTAATATAGTCAATTTTATTTGATTAAATGTGTAGTGTTTGATATAATATCTTGGCGCGAAAGGAGCTAAATTAATGATAAATGATATAAGTGGTAAGATTGTTATACAATTTAGAGATGTTAATAATAATGTTATTAATGGAGACTTTGATGATATTCCTAAAAATGCTATTATAGCTAATGTTTTTTATGAATATTATTCTATAAGTAGGTTTAGTAATAAAAGTTATCTTCAAGGATCTTATAAAGTGATAATCGGCCACCCTATATATGAGACAGACACATGTGTGACTAGTGATGATTTTTGTGAAGAGATTAAAAATGAACAACCTATGTTAGTTGTAGGAACAGTTATGGATACAGATTATTACATAGTTCCAAGGAGTCAAGATATAGTTGTTTCTAATATGAATGATTTTATTAATGTTATTCAAGAAATAGGTGTCAATTTTTTAGAAAATCTTGATAAGATTGATTCTAATCTAAGAAAGTTAAAGAAATAATCAGAAATATATTTGAGTGCTTCTGATTGTTTTTTTATTATGTACTGAAAATAAACTTTCATTTTATATTATTTGATTATACTACTTAATTTACAAAACAAAAGTAAATTGAAGCTACATAATAATTAACTAATCAGTAAAACCCACAGTTTACCATTTTAATGAGGACTTTCCTATTACATAAAAAATGAATTAACTGTTCTTAGAACATAATTAATTCATCTATATGAATATACTAAATTATAGTATATAATTAACTTACTTTATTCTTTTATTTCTTCAAGTTTAACACTTACTAGTTTACTTACACCACTTTCTTGCATGGTTATACCATATAATAAATCAAGGTATTCCATAGTTTTCTTTTTATGTGTAATTACTAATAATTGAGTTCTTCCTTTATATGAATTTATATATTTACCAAATTTATCTACATTTACCTCGTCTAAAGCACTTTCAACTTCGTCAAGTATAACAAAAGGTACGTTTTTTAGGTTAAGAATTGCGAATAATAAGCTTATTGCAGTTAAAGTCTTTTCGCCGCCACTTAATAAACTTAGTGCACCTGGATTTTTTCCAGCAGGGTTAGCAACTATTTCTATACCCGTTTCTAATACATTAGTTGGATCTGTCATTTCAAGATGTGCTTCTCCTCCACCAAATAAGTCTTTGAATACTTTGGAGAATTCTACATTAACCTTTTTAAATGTAGAAGCGAATTTATCTATCATCACATCATCCATTTCTCTGATAATATTTAATAGATTTTCTACACTCGTCTTTAAGTCTTGTTTTTGATTGTTAAGGAAATTAAACCTGTTATTTATTCTATCAAATTCTTCTATACTTCCTAAATTTACTTCTCCTAAAGATTTTATTGTACGTTTTAAATCAGTTATTATGTTTCTTGCTTCTTCTATTTCTATATCAAGTGTATAATTATTTCTAGCATGTTCGAAAGTCATTCCATATTCTTCATTTAATCTATTTAAGTAATTGTCTAAATTCATATTTAATTTAGCTTCTTTAATATTTAAGTTTTGAATTTTATTTTCTAACTCTTTATGTTTTGATGAAAACACTTTATTAGAGTTTTCTTTTTCTTCTATGTTTTCAATTAAATTATGTCTTTCTTCTTCTAATTCAGACATTTTGTTTTCTAATATATTTTTTTCTTTTTCTATTTCGTAATATTTGTTAGTTATTTTATCTAATTCGCTAGAGGTAGTACTTTCATTATTTGATAGAGCATTTATTTCGTCAATGACTTTATCTAATAAAAGTTTTTCTTCTTCTACTTTTGTTAATGAAGTTTTATTTGTTTCAGTTAATTTCAATAGTTTTAAGTTTATATCATATATTTCTTTTTTTATTATATTTAGATTTTCTTCTTTTTCTTTTAGTTTTTCTTCTTTTAAAAACATTTCATTTTCAATAAGTTTTATATTTTTTGTTATTGTGTCTAATTCTGTTTTTTCATTAGATATGTTGCTAGTATTCTTGCTTCCTCCAGTTAGTGAACCGCCTACATGAATTATTTCTCCATCTAAGGTTACTACTCTATATCTTGAATTTATTGTTTTGCTAATTTTTAATGCAACGTCCATGTTTTCAGCTACGATTATATTTCCTAATACATTTAATATGATGTTTTCGTATTCGTTACTGTATGTTATTAAGTCAGATGCTACCCCGATGTATCCATTTTCTGATTTAATTTGATCAATCGTTGCTTGATCAATATTTTTTGGTTTTATTAAATTTAATGGAAAGAATGTAACTCTACCTTTTTTTGCTCGTTTAAGATATTCAACAGCAGTTTTAGCGTCTTTATCAGTTTTAGTAACTACATAGTTGACACTTCCGCCTAAAGCAGTATCTATAGCTTCAAGATATTTTTCTTCTACGTTTATTAAAGAACCTATTACATTTATTATACCAGTTAAACTTGGATTATTTAGAACACTTTTAACTGAGTATGGAATTTTAGCCATATTTTCAATATTAAATTCGATGATTTCTTTTCTGCTTATTAATTCAAATTTCTTTTTAGTAAATGTTTCTATATCACTTTTTAACATTATAGTTTCTTTTGTCAACTTTTCTAAGTCTGTTGTTAGTGAATTTAATTTTGCATTAGTTTCCTTAGCGTTACTTAAATCATTTTCGTATTTTAGTTTTAATGTTTCAAACGAGTTACTAAGTTTTAGTCTTTCTTCTTTTAATTTGCTTAGATTTTCTTGAATTTGATTACTTGTTTTATCATATTTGCTTCTTTCTTTTAGTAGTTCTTTTTTTGCTCCTATGTCGTTAAGTTTTTCTGTGGTTTCTATTAGATCTCTTTGTGTTTTAGAAACTTCTGTATCTAATTCTGTCCTTTTCGCTTTCATTTGTTCTAATTTTGTTTTTTCTTCTATATCTATGTTGGCAATTTCTAATAAATTTAGTTCTAAATCTTCTCTTTCTTTTTTTGATAAATTGTATTCTTCACTTAGGGTTGCTATGTCTGTGGCAAGGAGTGCTATTTCTACTGTTTCAAGTTTTTCTTTGTTCTCTTTATAGATTTTCGCTTTTTTCGCTTGTTCTTCTAATGGTGTTATTTGTAATTCTAGTTCATCTATAATCATATTTACTCTTTCTAAGTTTTCGTTTGTTTTAGAAAGGCGTCTAAGGGTTTCTTCTTTTCTTTTTTTGTATTTTATTACTCCAGCAGCGTCTTCAAATATTACTCTTCTGTCTTCTGGACGACCATCTAATATTTCACTTATTTTTCCTTGAGGAATAATACTTAAACTTTCTTTAGATGAAAATGAATCCACAAATAAATCTGTTATATCTTTTAATCTTACTTTTTCTTTATTAATATAATACTCATTTTCTCCAGTTTTGTAGACAGTACGTTTTATTTCTATTTCTGAATAATCTAGCGGTAGACTTTTATCTAAGTTATCTAGCACTAGGGAAACGGAAGCGCTTCTTGATGGTTCTCTAGTTTTTGAACCGTTAAAAATACAATCTGTCATTCCGTTAGATCCTCTTAAAGTTTTTACTGATTGCTCGCCCATTACCCATTTTAGTGCGTCTACAATGTTACTTTTTCCGCTTCCGTTAGGCCCGACTATTCCTGTAAAGTTTCTATTAAGCTCCAAATTAACTTTATCAGCAAAACTTTTAAATCCATTTATTTTTATTTCTTTTATATACATAATGTACTCCTTTATGCTCGTTTGTTTATTGCTTCTTTCGCAGCGTGTTGTTCTGCTTCTTTTTTGCTTCTTCCTGTTCCTTCTCCAAATACCATTCCATCTATTATTACTCTTACTACAAAATATTTTTTGTGAGCAGGCCCGCCTTCTTTTACTACTACATATTCAACACTCTTTTTTTCAGTTTGAACAAGTTCTTGTAGGGTACTTTTGTAATCCATTAAAAAGTCTACATCACTTTCGATGTATGGTACTATTAAAGTCTTAAAAAAATACTCAACTGTTTGTAATCCTTTTTCTAAATATATAGCTCCAATTAGTGCTTCAAAGACATCTGCAATTACTGTTTTGTTAGCTTCTTTTACACCATTTCCTACTTTTATATAATTTTTAAGGTTAATTTCTTTGGAATATTCGTACAAGGCATTTTCGCAAACATAAAGACTTCTTTTTCTACTCATTTCTCCTTCTGAATATTTATCTGTTTTATATATGTAGTCTGATGACACTAATTCTAGTACTGCGTCTCCTAAAAATTCTAATCTTTCATATGATTCTACCCCATGTTCATTCGCATAAGATGTATGAGTAAGTGCTAAGTCAAGTAATCTGCTATTTTCCATATGTATCCCATATTTTTCTAGTTCTTTCATCTTTACCTCCTTTAATATTATAGCAAATATTTAAAAAGAAGAAAATAGTTATTTATTTTTACTTATTTTTCTAGTATAATACTTAATGATAGTTATGAGAAAATTCCTAATTTATTTAATTAATTTATATCAAAAAACTCCACTTCATTCTCATTTTGTTTGTAGGTTTATTCCTACATGTAGTGAGTATATGAAGATTTCTATAGAAAGGTTTGGAGCTTTGAAGGGTTTGTTTTTAGGAATTAAAAGATTGCTTAGGTGTCATCCATTTGGAAAAAGTGGTATAGATATGGTACCAGAAAGAGAGAAAAGATGAAAAAGTTTTTTGTAATTTTGTTGGGGGTTCTTTTAATTAGTGGTTGTAGTTTTAATGAAAGTAGTGAAAATTTGACAATTTATTCTACTTATTATCCTATTGAGTTTGCTACTTCTTATATGTATAAAGATTATAGTACGATTTCTAGTATTTACCCAAGTGGCGCTGATATAGAGAGCTATTCTCTTACTGATAAACAAAAAGATATTTATTCTAAAGGAGATTTATTTGTTTACGCGGGTGTTACTAAAGAAGTTGATTTAGCAGTTAAATTTTTAAATACTAATTCGGAGCTTAGAATAATAGACGCTACTAAGGGTTTGAATTATAATATTGGGGTTGAAGAATTGTGGTTAGATCCATCAAATTATCTTATGATAGCTAGAAATATTAAGTCTACTCTTTTAGATTATGAAAAGAATGTTTATAATCAAAATAAAATACAAACATTATATGATGATTTAAAAATCAAAATTAGTGAGCTTGATGTAGATTTAACTATGATGGGCAAAAATGCTGCAAGAAAATCTTTATTAGTTACTGATGATGCGTTTAATTTCTTGTCTAAATATAATATAGAAGTTATTTCTTTAGATCCTAATAATAAAAATCTTACTAAAGCATATAACGATGCGAGAAAATATATTTCTGAAGGAAGTATTAAGTATGTGTTTACAATGGGAGATACTCAGTTGTCAGATGAAGTAGAGAATTTTATTTCTTCTTATCAATTAGAGAAGTTAGCAATTGATCCTATGTATACTTTAAGTGATGATCAAAGAAGAGATAATATAGATTATTTGAAGGTAATGGAAAATAATATAAGTAAATTTAAAACAGAACTCTTTAGATAGGGTTCTGTTATTTTTGTAATTTGTAAACTTTCTCTTCTTTAACGTATTGATTTAAGACTTTTTTAATTATGTTAATATCAGTTATTGTTTCTGACATAGGTATTAATACAATATCATTTTTTAATATACCACCATTTGGAGCGCTATATGTAATTGTTCCATCTTTGTTTATATTTTTTGTAGCAGATATTGTTTTATAAGTTATTTCTCTTAAAACGACTACTTTCTTACCTATTACTACGCCTTCAGACATTGATTCATATTCTCCAGTTTTTGGATTTAGATATGCTGGCAAAATAGTAATTTCATAGTTTTTGTCATCTAATTCCAATGAAGTACTTATAATTGTATCTATACTTTGAATAGTTCTATTAGAAATGAAAGAACAAGCTGTCAAATTCAATGACAATAAACTTGCTAAACTCCAGCATAAAAATCTTTCTTTTTTAGTCATCTTATTAACTCCTTCTTTGACACGATTACAACTGTATCACATTTATATTTTATTGTCAATTTGAAAGTTTATCTATGCCTAAATAATCATATGTTTTATCTGTAACTTGTCTTCCACGTGTTGTTCTTTTTATGAAACCTTCTTGTAAAAGAAATGGCTCTATAACGTCCTCAATAGTTGTTTGTTCTTCTCCAATTGAGGCAGCTATACTTTCTATTCCAACTGGACCACCATTGAATTTATTTATAAGACTTTCTAAATATTCTATGTCTGTGCTGTCTAAACCATATTCGTCTACATGTAATCTGTTTAAGCTAGAGTTTGTTATTTCTGAATTAATAATTCCGTCTCCATTTACTAGTGCAAAATCGCTAACTCTTTTAAGAAGTCTGTTTGCTATTCTAGGTGTTTTTCTGCTACGCCTTGCTATTATAGTGGCAGCTTCATCATCTATAGTTAAATCAAGAACTCTTGCACTTCTTTTGACAATGCTAGTTAATTCTTCTGTAGTATAATAATTTAATTTACAAGTAATGCCAAATCTGTCTCTTAATGGGCTAGATAAATCTCCGGCACGAGTGGTTGCACCTACTAATGTAAATGGAGGCAAATCTATTTTAATGCTTCTACTTTGTCCGTCACTACCTATTACTAAGTCTAATTTAAAGTCTTCCATAGCACTATATAGAATTTCTTCTATGTATTTAGGTATTCTATGAATTTCATCTATAAATAAAACATCATAGGGTTCAAGAGTACTTAGTATTGCTGCTAAGTCGCCACTTTTTTCTATTGTTGGCCCACTTGCAGTTTTTATCCCAACTTCTAATTCGTTTGCAATTATATGAGATAATGTAGTTTTTCCTAATCCAGGAGGCCCATATAATAAGACATGGTCCAAAGAAACGTTTCTCATTTTTGCAGCACTTACAAAGACTTTGATATTTTCTTTTACATCTTTTTGTCCTATATATTCATCAAAACTTCCTGGTCTTATAGTTTTTTCAAATGAATCTCCTTCTTGATATTCTGCTGTTTTTACTATATCTTCGTCCATTACTTGCCTCCTATCTAATTAATAATTTGAGTGCTTCTTTTACTTGATCTTCTATAGAAAGTGTTCCATCAACTTCAGCAATTACTTTTTTAATATCTGCACCTTTGTATCCTAAACTTTCAAGAACGCTTTTTAATTCTTCGTTAACTACTCTTGTGTCTTGTTTTGCTACAAGTTT
Organism: uncultured Bacillota bacterium; assembly: GCA_947650795.1. GTDB lineage: Bacteria > Bacillota_I > Bacilli_A > RF39 > UBA660 > MGBC139354. The sequence goes on from CANSWR010000003.1 coordinate 44,707, forward strand.
TCCTTTTAAGTCTAGTATTATCTGTCTAGCTAACTTTTCGCCTACTTTAGGGAATTTTGTTAAATACAATATATTTTCTCTATCTATTGCATCTAATATTCCATCAATACTTCCTGTTGCTAATATAGGCATAGCTACTTTAGGCCCTAATCCTTTTACATTTAAAAGTTTGAGAAAAAGTTCTCTTTCATCTCTAGTTTTAAAACCATATAAACTATACTCATCTTCTCTTATATGATTATAAAGATATACTTTTTCTTCTGTTTCTTGTTTAAATACATAAGGGTTAGGAGTATATACTTTGAAACCTATTCCATTTGTACTTATAGATATGTGATCACTTTCTATTTCTTCAATTTTTCCATATATAAAATCTAACATATTCTTCACCTATTCTCATTTTACAATATTTTTATATATAAAACAAGTGTTTTCTTTACTTTTTGTAAGGTAAGTCAAAATATGATAATTTCATCCAAATATAATGCACTTATTTTTATAGGAAACTAAATACTTAAAATATTTCTTTACTATCAAGTATTATTGTTACTGGACCATCATTATATATTTCAACTTTCATGTCACTTCCAAAAATTCCTGTTTGTGTTTCAATTCCTTTTTCTTTTAATACTTTGTTCATATAATCATAAAGGTTAGAAGCTTCTGTTTGATTTAAAGCATTAACAAATGATGGTCTTCTTCCTTTTTTACAATCAGCATATAAAGTGAATTGACTTATATTTAATATACTTCCTTTAATATCTAGCAAACTCAAATTCATTAAATCATTCTCATCTTTAAATATTCTTAAATTAATAATTTTTTCAATCATTTTATCAACTATTTCTTTTGTATCACCGTTTGTAAAACTAGATAACAGTACTAATCCTTCTTCTATTTCTCCATTAATTTTATTATTAATAGTGACTTTACTGTTTTTACTTCTTTGTAATATTACTTTCATTATCTACTCACCTTACTTATGAATTCTAAACTTTCTAAGCTTGTCATAAATTTATCTAATACATTTTTGTTTTTAACTTTGCAAACTAATTCATAGACGCTTTCGTCTTTTATTGTTCCTTTGTTATTTATTGATACTATATTTATTTCATCTTTTGTAGCTAATGAAAGTATGTTTATTAAATTATCATTTGAAGAATTTATATAAATATTTATATTAGTGATAAATTTGTCTAAAAGGTTTTCATTCCATGTTGCTTCTATTATTCTGTCATTATCTAAGTCTACATTTTTACAATTTTTTCTATGAACTTTTACACCATTTCCTTTAGTAATATATCCTATAATTTCGTCACCTAGCACAGGATTACAACATGAAGCTAGATTTGTTAGTATATCTCCTGAACCCGCGATTAGTATTTTGCCTTTTTCTGTATTTTTGAATATTTTTTCGTTAGCTAATAATTTATCTATGGCATCATCTTTTTTAGGAGCAAGATATTCTTCTAATCTATTTATGATTACTGAAGGAGTGTATTTTAGAGTTGCTACTGATATGTATAATTCATTAAGAGACTCAAATTCTTTAAAAACATTGTTTATTAATTCTTCATTTAAAATTTCATGTTCATTAAGATGGCGTTTTTTTATTTCATTAGAAAGTAAATACTCGCCTATTTCTATACTTTTTTCTTTTTCTTTTTTGTAGAAGAAAGAACGTATCCTTGATTTTGCTCCATCAGTTTTTACAAATTTAAGCCATGATTTACTAGGTGTTTTGCCTTTTGCAGTGATTAACTCTAGTATATCTCCATCTTGAAGTTTATAGTCTAAGCTTACCATTTTTCCATTAGCTTTAGCGCCTGTTGTTGTATTTCCTACTTCTGAATGAATTTTATATGCAAAATCTATAGGTGTGCTATCTATAGGTAGTTCTATTATATCTCCTTTTGGTGTAAATATATAAATTTCTTCTTTCGTTAAATTTTGACTTAAGTTTTTAAAGAATTCTTTATTATTTTCTTTATCATTAACTTCTATTAAAGTTCTAAATGATGCTAATGTGTTTTCAAATTCATTAACTTTACTTCCATCAGTTTTTTCTTTATAACTCCAATGGGATGCTACACCGTGTTCTGCAATTTCGTGCATTTTATGTGTACGTATTTGTATTTCAAATATTTTTCCGTCCGTTCCAAATATTGTCGTATGTAAACTTTGATAATTATTAGCTTTAGGGTTTGCTATGTAATCTTTAAATCTTTTTGGAATAGGCCTATATTTTGAATGAACTAATCCTATTGAAAGATAGCATTCTTCTATTTTATCAACTAAAATCCTTAGTCCTAGTAAATCATATATTTGTTCCCATTTTTTTCCGACTTTAAGTTTATTATAAATTCCTCTTACACTTTTTACTCTATAAGATATTTCATAATTTATACCGTGTTCATCTAATATGCTTTCAAGTTCGTCTTTCATTTTTAATAAAGCGTTTGTTAGCTCGTCGTTATCTGCATTTATTTTATCAAGTATTTCTTGATATACTTTAGGATCTTTGTTTCTTAGACATAAATCTTCTAATTCACTTTTCATAGTCTTTATTCCAAGTCTATGTGCAATTGGTATATAAATTTTTTCTGTTTCATCAATAACTTCTAATATATGATTTCTGTCATGGACATTAATTGAACGCATATTGTCCAATCTATCAGCTAGTTTAATAAATAAACTTAATGGATTTTCTGATAGTCCTACAACAATTCTTCTGTATTTGTCTTCATCATTTTTTGTTTTATTAAATGTTCTTTTTAAATGACTTAACTTTGTTATAGAGTTTAATATTACAGCAGTATCTTCATTAAATCTTTCTACTAAACTTTCATAATTTGTTTTTTCTAAAGTTATAGCTTCATGTATTAGAGCACATCCTATGGCCATGTAATCCATTTCCAGGTCTGCTAAAATATTAGCTACTCTTATAGGGTGACATATATAATCTTCACCAGTTAATCTTTTCATTCCAGTATATATTTCTTCTGCAAATGAATAGTAATCATTAACAATTTTTAATTCTTCGTCTGTCATATATTTTGAAATCTTTTCTTTCAGTTCTTGGTATATCATGTTTCTCCTTTCTAATTTTAAAAGTCAAAAACGTATATACAGTTACTAGGTAGTAAAACTTGTAAATACGTTTCTAAATTTATGAATTAATACCTTTAATCAATTTTTCATATGTTTCATCATCTTCATCATCGTCTTTTTTAATTTTTGGATGTTTAATGTTATGAATCTCTAATTTTAACCAAATATATAAAGCTAAGAATAAAGATGAAAATGTTCCTGCGATGAGCCCGATTAAAACTGTTATGTTAAATTCTTTTACTCCTGTTGTGCTCAGTGCTAATAAAGTTATTATTGCTGTGAGTGTAGTTATACTTGTTAAGATATTCCTTTTCATAGAAAAGCTTATGCTTTCTTTTACTACATTTTTTAAATTTTCTTCTGTTTTAGTTTTTAGTGATGATACTTTCTCTCTTGCTATGTCAAATACTACTATAGTGTCATTTATTGAATAACCTATAATGGTTAAAATACCTGCTATGAAAATGAAGTTTATTTCTATTCTAAATATAGTAAAGAAACTTAATGTTACTAATACATCACTAAGAACACTAATTATTGCACCTATAGCATAATTAGTAGTAAATCTAATTTTTATATATATTAGTATAGCAATCGCAGCAAATGCTAATGACATCAAAGCATTTTTTGTTAAATCTTTTTTTACTACATTACTTATAACTGATATATCAGTTTTTATATTTAATTCACTTAATGTGTCTTTCACTTCTTTTATTTCTTTCTCTTCAAGTGTTTTTTCTAGTCTATAATAATTTTCATTGTCATTAACTTTAGTAGTTTCGGTAATTTTATATTTATCTAATATATTATTTACTAATTCTTCGTCTATTTTGTTTTCACTTATTAATGTTACACTAGAACCACCTTTAAAATCTATGCCAAGATTAACGCCTTTCACACAAGTGACTATTAATCCTACAATAATAATGACACTTATAGTATAAAGGTATACTTTAGATGCTTTGAGATAGTTTCTTGTTTCGCTTTTCTTTATTTTACCTATAAATAATTTTATTTTCTCATTAAATACTTTACTTTCTATTATTGCGTTCATTATAAGTCTATTTATTAATACCATAGCTAAAGCTGTCACTATTATTGTTAATATTAACATTGTTGCAAATCCTTTAACACTACTTTCTCCAAATATAAATAGTATTAAAGCTGCTATTAAAGTTGTTATGTTCGCATCAATCAGAGAAACAATACTCCTTTTATTTCCATCTTTATAAGCTTTTTCTAGTTTTTTTCCATTTGCTAATTCTTCTTTTATCTTTTCTAAGGTTATTATACTTGAGTCAATTGCCATTCCTATTCCTAGAATAAGTGCTGCTATACCTGTTAAAGTTAGAACTCCATCAATTAGAGAAAATAGAATAAATACGATTATAGTGTATGCTAGTAAACAAATGCTACTAATAAATCCACTAATTTTATAAAAGAATGTCATTATTGCTATTATAACTATTAATGTGATTAGCCCTGCTATTACAACGTTTTTAAGTGTTTCTGATCCGAATGAAGCATCCACTGTTTTAGTACTTATTTCTGATAACTTAGTAGGTAAACTTCCTGAATTTATTAAGTCAACTAATTCTTTTGCTTCTTCTTCAGTAAAATTACCTTGAATTATAACGTTGTCAGTAAAAGCTTCTCTTACTGTAGCTGCACTTATACATTTTTTGTTTCCTTCTTTTCCACATTCATCTTTATTGAATGTGTCTCCTTCTTCAAAGTCTAACCAAATCGTTATTAATTTGTCCTCGCTTTCACTTATTCGTCTAGTAACATTATAGAATTTATCATTATCTTTTATACTCAAAGCAACTACAGGTAGATTAGTCTCTCTATCATAATCTAATTTTGCTCCTGGAGTATCTAAAACTGCTCCTGTCATTAATTCTTCATTTAATGTATTTCTGAATGTTAGCACAGCGGGAGTACTAAGTCTTTGTCTTGCTTGAGTTTCATCTGTTACTCCTGGAAGCTTTACTCTTATTTTATCTCCTTCAATTGTTATCTCTGGTTCACTTACACCTAATGTATCTATTCTGTTTCTAATAGCTTTATATGTGCTTGTTATTTCATCTTTAGATGGTGTTTTTTCGCCTTCAAGACTTTCAACTAAATATAATACTTCAAATCCTCCTTTTAAATCTAAACCAAAATTTAGATTTTTAATAGTTGGACGTGCTAAAAGTAAGCTACAAACTAGTAATATTGCACAAATAATGATGCTATTAATAAGTTTCTTCTTTTTCATAATAAATCTCCTTCTGTGTTAACTTCTCTATCTTGCTCTTTAAGAATTTCTAAACAATAACTTTTAATTATGCTAGAGTCTAAGTCCATTATGTCACTAACCATTCCAGATAGACAAAGGTTTTCACTTTCTTTCCAAGAATGTTCACTAAGATAATTCCATATGTCTACTTCTTTGACATAGTTAATTCCCATTCTATCTAACTCTTTAACTTTTGAATATAATGCAGGTTTTATTCTTTTATAGAGTTCTTCTACATTTCTAAATTCTATATTATATTTTTTTGCCATTTAATCTTTCACCTATTAAAGTATACTACATTTTTTCGTGCCATTCAATAAACTAAATTCATTTATCTTTTATAATGTTTTATTTTGTATTTTTTATTTATGCTAATTTGTATAGTTCCATCATATGCTGTATTGTAGACTTTACTTATAGTTTTTAATCTATTTAAAACTTCAATATTAGGATGATTAAAGCGATTATTAAGACCTGAGCTAATAATGCTAGTTTTAGGTTCTACTTTTTTTAAAAATTCTAAGCTTGAACTGGTTTTACTTCCGTGGTGTCCCACTTTTAATACATCTATATCTTGCAAATCATATTTTTTTATTAAGTCTTGTTCTACCTTTATTCCTGCATCTCCCATAAATAGAAATTTATGATTATTAACCTCTGTATAAATTACAGATGAATTATCATTCTCATTATTATAATCTTTTTTATTTAATAAATATAATTTGTTATTTTCAATGTTTAACTCTTCAATACATGAATAATATGATATACCTTTTTTCTTTAATAGTTTAATTAAATTTTCTTCTAGTTCATTAATTGTACCACAATTGAATATTACTTTTTCTACTTTAAAATTTTCAACTAGTTTTTGTGCTTCGCCCATGTGATCGTAATCGCCATGAGTTAGAATTAGATAATTAAGTTTATATACTCCTATACTTCTCATAAAAGGTATTAATGTATCTTTATATATTTCGTATTCTTTATTCGGTATTTTCCATTTTTCTCTTTTAAACTTTATTTTTCCTCCTGTATCAATTAATATGGCAGAAGATTTATGTGGCGTCAATATGAGTGCCGAATCTCCTTGTCCTACATCTAAAAAGTATATTAATGTTTCATCACTTAAATAAGGATATATTTTCCATAATATAAGAATTAATATTATAGGAAGTATTATCCATTTCTTCTTTGTTTTAATTAATATTAAGAGAAAAAAATAATATAGAAATACAATAATAATACTAATACTTGGGAAATATAAAATCAAGTTAACTCTAGTGAGCAACAATGATAAATTTTCCATAATGGATGTGAAAAACGTTAATATTTCATTAAAATAAGGAAATATATATACTATAATTGTTAATGGAAATATAATGTAGCTTACAAATGGAACAAAGATAAGATTAAATAAAATTCCTAATATATTGATACTACCAAAAAAATATAATGATACGCCTAAACTTGAAATAAATGATATTGTACTTACTAAAAGTAAACTTAAAATATAGGTTTTATTTTTGATTAAATTAGATGATATTATTAGAAAAAAAGTAGTCGTAAATGTAAGTATAAATCCAACTTGATAGATTATAAATGGATTTAGTAATACAATTATGCTAAAAGTTAAGAATAATATATTGATAGTTTTTATGTTAAGATTATATATTTTATTTATTCCAATTAGAAAAAATAATAATACTGCTCTCAACATTGATGGACTAAATCCTGTTATAAAAGTAAATATCAATAACACTAAAAATACTAAAAAATATTTAAGTATAGGTTTTAATTTTTTTAGTATTTTAAGTAGAAATGAACTAAATATACAAACATGAAGTCCTGATAAAGCGAATAGATGACTAATTGAATTAGTTCTATAACTTGATAAAATATTATTACTTAAATTGTCAGTATTACCTAATATGTAAGCATATATATATTTATTATCTATTGAAGATGCTCGTTTATAAGCTATGTTTTTAAGTTTGTACAAAATATTGTCAGTTTTTTTGATGATTTTTAGTTCTTCAATGTTTATTTTATAATATATTTTATTAAAGTATAAATACTTTTTATAATTAAATGAATTAGGTATTGTGTTATTATTTGGAATAGTTAATTCGCCTTTTACTTCTATAAGATCGTCAAATTCCAATTTCTCTTTAAAATAATCTTTTTCTTCTTTAGTTTTAATATAATATGTTCCTACTATTTTTTCTTCGCCACATAAAGTTAATGTTAGTTTATTACCATCAATTTGATAGTCTTCTATTCTTAATAAAAAATTAGTTTCACTAATATCATATTTGCTTTTATAATTAGGAATTAGAGTCACTGCTAAACTATAAAATAATATTAGTAATGCAATGACTCTATAAATGTGATTAGACTTCAATATATTCTTTAATCTTTTCATATACTGATTCGCCAATACCACTCACATTTTTTATTTCATCTATAGTTTTAAAGGCACCATGAGTATTTCTATAATCGATTATTTTATCTGCTTTAGATTCCCCTATGCCATTTAAAGACATAAGCTCTTCTTTAGTAGCAGTGTTAATATTCACAAGTGTATTCAACTTATTCTCTTCTTTATTGTTAGATTCTTCTTTTTGTTCTTCCTTTTCTTCTATAATACTTGTAATAATCTTTTCTTCAGTTAAACATGCTTTGTTAGTTACTTCACAGTAAATGTTTTTATTTTCTTCTTGTTTCATTTTTTCTATTTCTTCAAAACTATTTACTATGATAACATCTTCGTCTTTTAGCTTTTTACTTAAATTCAAGTATCTCGTATAAGCACCTTCTTTTAAACCACCTGCTTCGTTTATAGCGTCTATTACTCTTCCATCTTCCGTTAAACTATAAACACCTTCATTTACTACAAATCCTTTAACATCTACTTTAATTATTTTTGGGTCATCAGTTTTCTCTTCTTTGGCAATGCTATCTGTTTGCTTTTCTACAATTGACGCGATTATTTCTTTATCTTTATTTGAATTTAGTCTTTTATCTATCTGGAAAAATGATAAACAAGTTATGACAATTAAAATAGCTAACATTAAACATAAGATAATCTGTTTTTTATAAGATTCATAAAAATTTTTTAGGTTCTCCATTTTTTCACCTCCCTTCTAAATTAAATTTATCATATAAATTTTTAATAGTCAAATGCAGTCAAAATTAAAAATTGAGCTATTTTTTTAAAAAAATTTGCCTTATTTGCGTTCGTGTTTTTTAAAAAGTGGCATTAAAATTAAAAATCGGTTCTTCAATTTTCAAAATTGTTTTATATAAAAAAATATAAGAAATTTTCATTCTTACATTTTTTCGATTTTATTTGCTACTAATTGATAATCACTCATCCGTCTTTCGATTCTTCCCATTACTTTTATTATATCACCTTTTTTTATTCCAAATGAATTTTCATAAACAATTGGAAATACTATTATTGTAATTTTTCCAGTATCATCAGAAGCACTTATAAATGCCATTTTTTCTTTTTTCTTTGTTGTAGCTTCTTTAAGGGAGTCTATCATACATAAAACATTTATGATTTTATCAAAGTATTTGGTTGCATCTTTTAAAAGACATATATTATCTCTTTTAAATTTAGTAACTGGATGATTTTTTATATAAAATCCATATAATTCATATTCCATTTTTATTATTTCATTTTCAGTAAATTCTTCTTCATATATTATCTGTGGTTTTTCTACAAATGATTCATCTAAATCTTTGCAAAGATTTGCATAATAAGTCCCCGCTGGTAGCATGTTTATCATTGTTTTTCTGTTTAAACCAAATATATCACAAGATCCTGATATAATAAGGTTTTCTATTGCTTTAATGTTTGTTTTACTATTGTATATTCTTTTTAAAAAATCAAAATAATCTATAAAATTGCCTTTTTCTCTTTCTGTTAAAATATTACATACAGTTTCTTTTCCAATACTTTTTATTATTGTAAGAGGCAATATTATTTTTTTATCTTTTACTAAGTATTTATCTCTACTTTCGTTTATATTTATTTGTTCAAATGTTATTCCATAAGTTCTCGCTTCATCAATGTATTCCTTTGTTTTTATTTCGCTTCCAATTACTGAATTTAATTCAGTAGTCATGAAATATTCTATAAAGTGTGCTTTTAGGAATGCCATTTGAAATGCTACTAATGAATATGCTACAGAATGAGATTTGTTAAAACCATAATTAGCAAATTTTAAGACTAAATCGTATATTTCTTCAGCAGATTCTTTTTTGTAACCATTGTTTGTAGCACCTTTTATAAAGTCATCTCTATATTTTATTATTATTTCTTCTTTCTTTTTGCTCATAGCACGTCTTATATTATCAGCAATACTATAAGGAAATCCGCCTATTCTTTTTAAAATTTCTAAAATTTGTTCTTGATATACAATTATGCCATTTGTATTTTCTAAAATATTTTGTAATTCTGGAACTATGTAATGAGGTTTTTTGCGTTTTTCTCTAACAGCAATAAATTCTGGAATGCTTTCTCTAGGGCCTGGCCTATATAATGCTATTGCACTAACTAAGTCATCAAAAGTTTTAACTTTGAGACTTTTTAAAAATGACATCATTCCTTCACTTTCAAATTGAAATATTCCTATAGTATTAACATCATAAAATAATTTTAAAGTTTTATCGTCTGTAAGAGGAATCTTATTGACATCAATGTAAATGTTCTTTTCTTCTTTTATTTTGCTCACTATTGTACCTATAGTAGTTAAATTTTTTATTGCTAAAAAATCCATTTTAAGTAAGCCTATAGATTCAAGATATTCCATAGTATATCCTGTAAGTAATGTGTCTGCACTTTTATAAAGAGGCACTTTGTTTTTTAATGGTTCATCACTGATTATAACACCTGCTGCATGTATACTTGTGTGTCTTTTAATTCCTTCTAATTTTTTAGATATTCTTACAAGTTTTTCATATTCTATATCACTATCTTTTACTGAATTAAAATAAGGACTTTTTTCTAAATCAGTAAAAGTTTCTTTATCTTTTATGGTACTAACTAATTTGTCTATTTTTGAAGTGGACATTTTTAAAATTCTTCCAACATCTCTTAATACTTGCTTAGATAGTAATGTTCCAAATGTAATTATATTTGCAACGTTTTCATGGCCATATTTGTCTTTTACATAGTTAATTAGTTCGTCTCGTCTTAGATATTCAATGTCTATATCTATATCTGGCATTGTTATTCTTTCTGGATTTAAAAATCTTTCAAATATCAAATCATATTTAATTGGATCTATCTCTGTTATTCCTATAGAATAGCTAACTAAACTTCCTGCAGCACTACCACGGCCAGGTCCTACAATAATTTTATTTTTTTTAGCATATAAAATAAAATCATATACAATTAAAAAATAGTCTGTAAATCCCATTGTATTTATTATATTTAATTCTTCGTTTAGTCTATATTGATAATTTTTTGGAACGTTGCCATTTAGTCTTTTATTTAAACCTTTATTAGATAATGTTTCAAGTAATTCAACTTTATTTGTGCTATATTCAGGTAATTTAAACTTAAATTTAGGTAGCTGAATATCTATTAATTTCGTAAATTCTTTTGTAGTTTTGGCGTCATTTTCTTCTATATCTTTATTTATATGGTTATTAAATATGTAATTATCATATGAGTCTATTGTTTTTCCGTCTTTTATCATATTTAAATATATTAAGTATTCTTTGTCTATTTCATTTATATATAATCCTTCTGTCATGTAGACTATTTTATCTGTTTCAAGAAGTGCATTTCGCTTTTCTTCTAATGTTTTGTATGAAATGTATACAGTATCATAAATTTCTTTATATTTTAAATAATTTATTGCATCATTTGTGACACAAATTAAATCATTATTTCTTTCTTTTATGTAATCTATATTAAGACCATTTATATTTCTTTCACTAACAATATTAAGCAAGTTTACATATCCGTTATAGTTTTTAGCATATAAAATCATTTCTAAGTTTTCTATATTTATTTTAATTCCAACTATAGGTTTTATGTTATTTTCATTACAAGATTTTATGAATTCCATACAACTAAACATATTTGAGTCAGTTATTCCTAGAGCATTAATTTGATTTTCTTTTGCAAACAAAATTAATGTTTCTATTTTTATTAAGCTAGATAATAATTCGTAGTGTGTCTTGATATTTAAAGGTATGTAATTCATTTTAATTCCTCCTATATTCATTATATAATAAGTTAATTTGTATTTCTAGCGAACACTTAAATTTTGCCAAATAAAAAAGAAAGATTTCTCTTTCTTAGTTAATTCCTGTTAAATCTCCTGACGAGCAATCTATTCCAGCTGTTTTACCATTTAGCGCTTGAACATTTTCTTGAATACTATCTACAGACACAGCATCATCAGTTGTGCTAGTATAATAGAAGTTTTTATCAGCCACTGATAATTTAATTATTTTACCTGTCATAGGATCAATTTGAACATAATATTTTAATGATTTGTTTTCTGATATATCTAATTTCTTTGTTCCATTTGTTTCTTCTGAGCAATATATAGGACCAGTAGCAGTTCCAAATTGTGATGACATATATTCAGATTCAGCTGCTTTATAGATACTTTGTACTTGTGTTACAAATGCTTGTGTTCTTCCACTTGTAAACATTTTTAAAATATTAGGTGTAACTAACATAAATAATATTGCTAGAATTGCTATAACCGCTAATAATTCAATTAAAGTAAAACCTTTCTTGTTAAGACTTTTCATTCTTTATCATCCTCTCCTTATAATACAAAGCATAACTACTTGCTATATCTTTGTTTACCTTAATTAAATTATACAAAATTAGTAAGTAATAGTCAATTACTATAAGTCATTATTTTTTAAAAATGTAAAGATATTATTCTTTTGTAACATTCATAAAAGCATTTATAAGATCAATACCTGTACTTAATTTATCTACTTTATCTCTAAATCTTAAACCATATCTTTCTTTCATTTCTGCTAACATTTCTTCTACTTTTGCTCCTCTGTTTAGTTTTTTGTACCAACTAGAATTTTCTCTTAAATATTTAAGCGCATTAGGGTTGTTATATATTTTTTCTCTAATTTCGTATCTCATTAATCATCAAAGAACCTTTCGATTTCTGTATTTTTCTTTTTCACAGTTTTCTTTTCTTCTTTTTTATCTTGTCTTAATGTTACTATTTCTTCTAAAAATCCTAAAGCTTTTTGAAGAGAGCCTATATTCTCTTCCAATTTATCCATGTCAACATTTTTTAAATTTCCTAGTATGCTTTTTACACCATCGCTAACTTTTGTATCACTCTTTTTTTCTTCTTTTTCTATACTAGATTTAAAGTCGTCCCATATTGTATTATCACTACCATATATATCATATGTTTCAAAAAGAGCTTGCCAGGTAGTTTTTCCTTCTCTTACAAGATCTGATAAGTATTTGTTTTTCGCCGCAAATTCTTTAAACTCTTCTTTTTTACTCATTTGTTTCACCTATTTTATTTTATGCGATTTTGTTTGATTTACTACTATTTTCCATGAAACTATAATAGTTTTGGTGACTAATTATTATATGGTCTAGTATTTTTATTCCCATTAGTTCTCCTATTTCAATCAACCTGTTTGTGAATTTTATATCTTCTTTGCTTGGAGTAGTGTCTCCAGTTGGATGATTATGCATGATTATTATGAATGTTGCACTTTCTAATAGAGCACTTTTAAATATTTCTCTTGGATGAAGCGTTATGTTATCAACAGTTCCTTTATATAATTCTTCTTTTTTTATTAAATTTAATTTTGTGTCATATAAAAGAACAAAGAATTTTTCTTGTAATTCTCCATAGAAATCATTTTTATAATATTTAAAAATTTTTTTAGGATTATCTAATTTTATTTTTGCTTGGTTTTCTTTAAACGCTCGTCTTCCCAACTCGAAAGCTGCGACTATAGTACTTGATTTTGCATTTTTTATTCCTTTTATTTTGTTTAGTCTGTTTATGCTTGTATTTTTCAATTTATTTAAAGATCCTATTTCTTTTAAAATTCTATTAGATAATACATTTACAGATTCTTCTTTGTTGCCAGTTCTAAGTAATATTGATAAAAGTTCTGTATTTGATAAACTTTTAATTCCAAAGTTTATTAATTTTTCTCTTGGTTTTTCATTTTCTATTATTTCATTTAGTTTCATATAATCCTTTCTTATGAAACCTTGTTTAACTCCTAAACTTTATAATACTCTAAATATATTTAATTCTCAAGTAATTTATTTGTCTTTTTGAGAAAGCAACTTATTTATTTCATTAAGACTTGCTTTTACTACTGTATTTATGTTTTTTTTATTGCTAGTATTTTTGATTATGTTATCATAGGCACTTAAATTGTTCTCAAATTCTTCGTTTGTTATTTTAATTACTTTTTTAAAGTTTTCTTTTCCATTTAGGTATAATGATATAAGTTTATTATAAACTTCTTCATCTTTTGTTACGCCTATAAATATTTTGTATAATTCTCCTTCTTTTCTAACAATGTAGTTTTCGTAAGATTTGGTAGCTTCAGATAAATTGTCATAGTCTTTGTAAGCACCTGCTTGTATTAGATATACTTCTGTATATTCCTTTTCTGTTTTTGTATAAAATTTATATATAATGAAAGAAAAACATAGAGAAATTGCTAATAATATGACTAGTATTTTTTTGTTCATAATTTTCACCTATTATTAGTATATCTTTATGTTTTATGTAAATTTGTCGAATTAATTTGTTTCTATGAAATTTTTATAAATATTTAGTTGTTCTAAGGATTCATTAGCGTACTCACCTCTGGACAGTTTTTTATAATTAAGAAAAAGTAGATATATTTA
>CANSWR010000004.1 GCA_947650795.1 uncultured Bacillota bacterium
AAAAAAATGAATCTAGTTATAGATTCTTATGAAAACTTGTTTTCATTTTTCTTGATAAAAGATATTAAGACTCTTATAATGGTTATAGGAGGTAATTAAAAAAATGAATAACTGTACAAAAAAAATAATAGATTGTGGAATGCTATTATCATCTAACGATTTAACACTAGAAGAAAAAAAGAATAATTTAAAAAATATAATATTTAATCACATTGAAGGAAACTATGCAGATTATGATTCTTCAATTTCAATAGATTTATCCATGTCAGAAATAATACAAGGCATAGAGAAAGATCTAACAAGAATATCAGATTATGAGTATATTAGTGATATACTGAATGCAGTTGTTTTAGGAATGGAAATAATCCAAAATAACCACATACATTTAAAAAATAACAGAAGAGTAAAAAATTATATTGAACCAATATTTAGCTATAATGGAGATGAATGTTTAATATCTATTACAGTATCAGCAAATCAATTTATGTATAGATCATTATCACAAATATCAAAATATTTTGATAATAAGTTTATGAAAAATAGAAACATAAGAACTTTAAAAATATAAAGTCTTGTGCTTTTATTTTACTCTTTAATTTAAACTTATTGACTTTAAATTAAAAATAAATTACTATAAACTCCAGAAATGAAAGGACAATACTATGAATATTATAAATATATTAAGAAACTTAATCAAAAGAAAAGAAAAAGTTCAAGATATTATAAATCTAAGAGAAAATATAAATATTCAAAATAGAGAGTCTTTAAATATATCTGAATTAGAAAAACTTGATAAAATAAAAAAAGAATACTGTGAGATGATTAAAGGAAAAATACTTTATAGTGCAGATTTAGATAGTGAAAGATTACAAAAAGAAATGAAAATGACTTTAGAGCTTATCACTAATTTATTCCTTAAAGATGATACAAATATTTTTGATAAAATTAATGCCACGCCTAAATTAAAAATAATTATCAAAGCAAAAAAGCTAATTATGTATTTATCAAGAATCATTGAAATGAAAAACGAAGTGCAGTTAAGAATACTAGCATTAGAAGAAATACTAAAAGAAGTATATTTAAGTAAATATAAAAGAGACATAATTAAAACAAAGTACGAAAATTTAATAAATACATATATTCAATTTAAAACACAAGAAGAAGCAATCAAGCTTGATATATTGTCAGCACTAAATAATATAAAATATAGTGTAGAAGAAATTCAAGAAAACGAACTTCATGATAAACTTAAAGAAGTAGAAGAATGTATAAAGATTGCATACCCAAACGACTATGAAAATTACATTAATAGAGAATATGAAAATTTATACGACCACATAGCATATTTAGAAATAGAATTAGAAATCTACGTATATAAAAATAAAAACATATTTAACGATTATTTTTGGAGAAGCTTATCTAATGAATTTAATCGAGATGATTTTACTTACTTTTCATTCAAAACAAATTCATTTCAAAAAATAGAAATTACATTGAAAATATTTTCACTTTATGGAAGAAATCTAGTGGATTATAACTTTATAGAAAAATTATATTATTATAAATTTCTAAATACTACAAGTAAAAATTATAATACTTATGACTCTAAATCATTCGAAAACTTAAACTATGCGGAAATGGAATGTTATAACAAAATTATTAATGAAATAATAGAGAGTATCTTATTTAATGAAAATTGGGTTTTACAAGATTTATTATCTGCTAACTTAGATAACATAACTTTATTTATAAAAAACACATCAAATTTACTTAAAAGTATAGAATTTTCTACATATAATATTTTAAATAATCCAATGATATTGTCTTTTTTACTTTCATTTAAAAAGAAAAATGGACCTATAGAGTTTTTTGAAAAATATTTAGTATCAAAAGAAGATTACAATTTTCCGCAAAATAGTGGTTTTACTTGGTGTCAAAAAATACCGCTTTTAACTATATGTAAATTAATAGATTATAACTACTTAGAAGAAATAAGTAATCCTTATTATAATCTATATGTAATTATAAAAGATAAAGTTAAACTACCTAATATATTACTAGAAGGTTTGAAAAAAATAAATTTTGGTATAGACTATATTGAAAAAGATGAAATATTAATGGAAAAAATAAACAAAAAAGCAAAGAATAAAATAGTATATACACCTAGCACATTGGAAACGATGTATGGACTATTTTGGACAATAGATTCTAGTGAATTAATAATTAATGACGGATTAAAATCACTAGTCTTTATAGCATCTCTAGAACCAAAATCATTTGATATATTAAGTATTCCCTCATCACTAAACAATATATATTTAGATTTAGAAAGTAAGAATAGTTATATATATAATATAATCTTTAGAGATTACAAAAATTCTAAAATTCTAAATGATAGAGATTATTTAAAATATTTTTGTTCTATAATATTTTCAGTAGACCATAAAAAGTTAAATGATTTTATAAAAGACAGTTATAAAGACTTAGGTATAACCAAAAATCCAAATAATGCATATCCTGTAAAAGCACATTTTAGAATTCTAACATTTACAAAGAAAAATAAATGTTTTGATATTGACTGTAGTTTCTTTAATTTTAGAGTATATAGAAATATTGATAATCCAAGTAATAAGCTAACGGATGAAGAATTAGAACTCTTATCTAATTACATTGAAAAAGAAATTATAAATAATAACAAAATAAAATTAACAAAAAAACTAAAATATTAAAAATAAAAGTCATCCACTCATTTACGTAAAATGA
Source organism: uncultured Bacillota bacterium (assembly GCA_947650795.1). Taxonomy (GTDB): domain Bacteria; phylum Bacillota_I; class Bacilli_A; order RF39; family UBA660; genus MGBC139354. The sequence continues at coordinate 2,764 of CANSWR010000004.1, forward strand.
AAAATTCATTAATTGACTTATAAAATTTTTTGCCATATAATGTAAAAGTTTTCATGTGAAAATAGGAAAGAGGGATATAATGAAAGAAGAAAATATATTAGGCAAAGAAAAAATAACAAAACTAATAAAACAGTTTTCAATACCATGTATAATATCAATGCTAGTTAATTCCTTATATAATATGGTTGATCAAATATTTATAGGTCATGGAGTAGGAATACTAGGAAATGGAGCTACAAATGTTGTATTTCCAATATCTGTAATAGCGCTTGCCATATCACTAATGTTTGGAGATGGAGCTAGTGCATATTTAAGTCTTAAACTTGGAGAAAAAAATTCAGAAGAAGGAGCAAAAGGAGTAGGGACAGGAATATTATTAGCTTTAATAATATCAGTAATTTTAACTTTAACTTCCTACATATTTTTAAGTGATTTATTAAATCTATTTGGCTGTACTGACGCATTAAAAGAATATGCACTATCATACGGAAAAATAATCGTTTTAGGCTTACCATTTGTCATAATAGGAACCACATTAAACTCAGTTATAAGAGCAGATGGTAGTCCAAAATACTCAATGTTTTCAATGGTATTAGGCGCAATTATTAATATAATACTAGACCCAATATTCATTTTTGTATTTGACATGGGAGTAGAAGGAGCAGCATTAGCAACTATAATAAGTCAGTTTATAACATTTATATTAAACGTATTATATTTAAGAAAACTAAAAAATATAAAACTTACAAAAGAAAACTTAAAACCAAACTGGAAAATAATAAAGAAAGTTACAATGTTAGGAACAAGTAGTTTTATTACACAAATGAGCATAGTATTAGTAATCGCGGTAGAAAACAATTTACTAGGAAAATATGGGTCATTATCTTCATATGGTTCAGAAATACCAATAACTGTATTAGGAATAGTTATGAAAATAAGTCAAATTTTATATAGCATTGTGTTAGGACTTAGTATAGGAGCACAACCAATATTTGGTTATAACTATGGAAGCAGAAAATATGACCGAGTAAAAGAAACACTAAAAATAGTTTTAATAACAAGCATAATAATAACACTAACATCATTCATATTATTCCAAACAATACCAGACAAACTAATATTACTATTTGGAAGTGGCGACCAAAAATATATAGAATTCGCTTGCTTAACTTTTAGAATATATCTAATGTTAGTAATAGCAAACGGAGTACAAATGCCAGCAGGAATATTCTTTCAAGCAATAGGAAAAAGTACCAAAAGTGCAATACTATCATTATCAAGACAAATAGTATTCTTAATTCCAGCAATGTTTATATTAGGACATTTCTTTGGACTAAAAGGAATATTATATTCAGGTCCAGTAGCAGATGGAATAGCATTCATTTTATCAAGTGTATTCTTAATACTAGAAATCAAGACTTTATCAAAACTTAATAAAGTAGAAGAGAATATTGAATTTAAAGAAGAAGTTACAACAATAAAAGACAACAAAATTATTATAACCATAGGAAGAGAATATGGTTCAGGTGGAAGATATATTGGAAAAATATTATCAGAAAAACTTGGCATAAAACTTTATGACAAAGAAATAATATATAGAACTGCTAAAGAAACAGGCTTACAAGTAGACTACATAAAAGAATTAGAACAACAAAAAAGCAAATTGGATTCAATATGGTATTATGGAAACCTTAATAATAATGATAAATTATTTATAAGTGAATCTAACATAATAAAAGAAATCGCAAAAAAAGAATCTTGCATAATAATAGGAAGATGTGCAGACTTTATCTTAAAAGATAATAAAAATATAATTAAAGTGTTTGTATATAGTGATATGGAAAATAAAATAAAACGTGGTATCAAATATTATGGCCTGCCAAAAAGTGAAGCAAAAAAGACTATAAAAGAAATAAATACAAAAAGAAGCGAACACTATAAACATTATACTGGAGAGTCATGGAATAATCCATCAAACTATGATATTTGTATAAATAGTGCATTAGGAGTAGAAGAAACTGCCGAAATAATATATAATCTAGTAAATGAAAAAATAGCTAAAAATGAAAAATAATCTTATAAAGTATACATTTAAGTATGCTTTTATTTTATTATAAGTTCTATAAAATGAAAAAAGTAATAATATATAATGTATATATAAAAAATACAAAATAAATGTAAAAAAATACCACAAAATACAAGATTTTATTTGACATAACATCTTTCTAGTGATATCATTAACTTGCTTGAGTTTTTTTATAAAACTTGCATAAAAATTATGAATACGACACACCAGGAAGTGTGTACGAGAAAGGAGCTATTATGACTACTATTAATCAATTAGTAAAACATAAAAGAGGAAAAAAAGAGAGAAAAAGTAAAAGTCCAGTATTAAATGTTGGATATAACTCAAAAGATAAAAAAAGAACTAACAATACATCTCCTCAAAAACGTGGAGTATGTACTCGTGTTGGAACTAAGACACCAAAGAAACCAAACTCTGCACTTCGTAAATATGCTCGTGTAAGATTAAGTAACGGTTATGAAGTAACATGTTATATTCCAGGAATTGGACATAACTTACAAGAACATAGTGTTGTACTAATAAGAGGCGGACGTGTTAAAGACTTAATCGGAGTACGTTATCACATTATTCGCGGAACTTTAGATACAGCTGGAGTAGAAGCAAGACGTCAAGGAAGAAGTAAATATGGTGCTAAGAAACCTAAAAATAAATAACTAAAAATATACAAGAAAGGAGTGAATTTACATGCGTAAAAGAAGAGCTGAAAAAAGAGATGTTTTAGCAGATCCTATATATAATTCAAAAGTAGTTACTAAACTAATAAATAGAATTATGTTAGACGGAAAAAAAGGAACTGCACAAAAAATACTATATGACGCATTTAAAATAGTAAAAGATAAAACTGGAAGTGATCCTGTAGAAATATTTGAAAAAGCATTTGAAAATATTAAACCTGCACTAGAAATCAGAAGTAGACGTATTGGTGGAGGAAACTATCAAGTACCAGTTGAAGTAAGACCAGAAAGACAGCAAGCATTAGCCCTTCGTTGGTTAGTTCAATATGCAAAAACTAGAAATGGTAAAGGAATGGCAGAAAATTTAGCTGCAGAAATAATAGATGCTGCTGAGGGAACAGGTGGAGCTGTTAAAAAACGTGAAGATACACATAAAATGGCAGAAGCTAATAAAGCATATGCACATTATAGATGGTAAGAAGGGAGAAATAAAATATGGCACGTGACGTATCTTTAGATAAGACTCGTAATATAGGAATAATGGCACATATAGATGCCGGAAAAACTACTTTTACAGAGCGTGTACTTTTCCATACAGGAATAACTCATAAAATAGGTGAAACTCACGATGGTGAATCACAAATGGACTGGATGGAACAAGAAAAAGAAAGAGGAATAACTATTACAAGTGCTGCAACAACTGCGCATTGGAAAGGTTATAGATTAAACATAATAGATACACCAGGACACGTAGATTTCACTATAGAAGTATCACGTAGTTTAAGAGTATTAGATGGTGCAATCGCACTAATAGACTCTCAAGCTGGTGTTGAAACGCAAACTGAACAAGTTTGGAGACAAGCAAATGAATGGAAAGTTCCAAGAATGATTTTTGCTAACAAAATGGACAAAATGGGAGCAAACTTTGAATATAGTCTAGGAACAATAAAAGACAGACTATCAGAAAATTCAGCAGCTATTGAATGGCCAATCGGAGCAGAAAATGAATTTAATGGAATAATAGACTTAGTTTCAATGAAAGCTTACACATTTGATGGAGAACAACATGAAGAATATAAAGAAATAGAAATCCCAGCAGAATTAATGAGTAAAGCTGAAGAAAAAAGAACTGAATTAATAGATGCAGTATCTATGTTTGATGACTCCTTAATGGAAAAATATCTTGAAGGAGAAGAATTAAGTCCAGAAGATATTAAAAAGGCAATAAGAAAAGGTGTATTAGCTGGAGAATTCCACCCAGTATTATGTGGTACTGCTTTAGGTAATATAGGTGTTAAATTAGCTTTAGATGCAGTATTAGATTATTTACCTGCACCTACTGACATAGCTCATGTAAAAGGTATAGACATGAATGATAATCCAATAGAAAGAAAAACAAGTGATTCTGAACCATTCTCAGCACTTGCGTTCAAAGTTATGAATGACCCATTCGTTGGAAACTTAACATTCTTCCGTGTATATTCTGGTACATTAAAGTCAGGTAGTTATGTATTTAACTCTAGTAAAGGAACAAAAGAAAGAATAGGACGTATTCTACAAATGCATGCTAACCAAAGAAAAGAAATTACAGAAGTATTTGCTGGAGAAATAGCAGCAGCTGTAGGATTAAAAGATACTATGACTGGTGACACACTATGTGACGAAAAACACCAAGTAATTCTTGAAAAAATGACATTCCCAGAACCAGTTATTGAATTAGCTATAGAACCTAAGAGTAAACAAGACCAAGAAAAAATGAGTCTAGCACTTCAAAAATTAGCAAAAGAAGACCCATCATTTAGAGCTAGTACAAACCACGAAACTGGTCAAACAATAATAGCTGGTATGGGTGAATTACACTTAGATGTATTAGTAGATAGAATGAAAAGAGAATTTGATGTTGAATGTAATGTTGGTAAACCACAAGTTGCTTACCGTGAAACACTTACTGTTCCAGCGGAATGTGAAGGAAAATACATCAAACAATCAGGTGGACGCGGACAATACGGACACGTTTGGGTTAAATTTGAACCAAACAAAGATAACGGATATGAATTCGTTGACGAAATCGTTGGAGGTGTAGTACCTCGTGAATATATTGGAGTTGTAGACAAAGGCCTTCAAGAAGCATTGGAAGGTGGAATATTAGCTGGATATCCTATGATTGATGTAAAATGTACATTATTTGATGGATCATATCATGATGTAGACTCTAACGAAATGGCCTTCAAAATAGCAGCTTCAATGGCATTAAAAGAAGCAAAAAATAAATGTAAACCAGCATTACTTGAACCAATTATGAAAGTAGATGTAGTAGTTCCAGAAGAATTCATGGGAACAGTAATGGGAGACTTAACAAGTAGAAGAGGGCGCCCATTAGGAAACGAATCTCGTGGAAAAGATTTACAAATCTCAGCTATGGTTCCATTAGCAGAAATGTTTGGTTACATGACAGTGCTTCGTTCAAACACACAAGGTCGTGGAACATATCAAATGATATTTGACCACTATGAAGAAGTACCAAGAAATATTGCTGATGAAATCATAAAGAAAAACAGCATACAATAATAAAGTAGGTGATTAAGGTGGAAAGAGAAAAGTTTGACAATACAAAATTAACAATAAGTTTGTTAGAAAATCTTAAAAATTATTCATTTTACGCTTCTGAGTTACAAAGACTATTAAAAGAAGAATTAATGAATAAAAGAATTAAGGGTGAAGGAAAACAGAACTCTTTAAACCTTAAACCATCAAAATCAGTATAAGGAGGTTAAAATAGATGGAAGATAAAAAACATAGTTCAAAACCACATATTATTATTGGTACTATTGGACATATAGACCACGGTAAAACGACCTTAACTGAAGCAATAGAAAAATATTTGCAAAATAGTCAAAAAGCAAGTGAAATTTCTAAAGATAATAAACAAAAAGGACTTACTTTAAAAATTGATAAAAATAAAAGATAGAAAATATTGAAAAAAATTCATTTAATGCTTGCAAAAGTTAGAAGTATTAGATAAAATTAGAATGTATACAAAAAAGGAGGAAATACAAAATGGCAAGAGAAAAATTTGATCGTTCAAAACCACATGTTAACATTGGTACAATTGGACACGTAGACCACGGTAAAACAACTTTAACTGCGGCTATAACTAAATTATATGGAGAATTCGTTGCTTACGAAAACATCGATAAAGCTCCAGAAGAAAGAGAAAGAGGAATAACTATCAACACATCTCATGTTGAATACGAAACTGAGAAAAGACATTATGCTCACGTTGATTGTCCTGGACACGCAGACTATGTTAAAAATATGATAACAGGTGCTGCTCAAATGGATGGTGCTATTCTAGTAGTTAGTGCTACAGATGGTGCTATGCCTCAAACTAGAGAGCACATTCTATTATCAAGACAAGTTGGTGTACCTAAAATGTGTGTATTCATCAACAAATGTGATATGGTTGATGATTCTGAACTAGTAGATCTAGTTGAAATGGAAGTTAGAGAATTACTAACTGAATACGGATTCGATGGAGACAACACTCCAGTAGTTAGAGGATCAGCTCTTAAAGCAATTGAAGGAGACGCTAACTATGAACAAGCTGTTAGAGACTTAATGGCTGCTGTTGATGAATGGATTGATACTCCTACAAGAGATACAGACAAACCATTCTTAATGAGTATAGAAGATGTGTTTACTATCACAGGACGTGGAACTGTTGTTACAGGTCGTGTTGAAAGAGGACAATTAAAACTTAACGAAGAAATTGAAATCGTTGGTATTAAAGATACAAGAAAAACAGTTGTAACTGGTATAGAAATGTTCAGAAAATCATTAGATTATGCTGAAGCAGGAGACAACGCTGGTGTACTACTTCGTGGTATTAACCGTGAAGATGTTGAAAGAGGACAAGTACTTGCTAAACCAGGTAGTGTTCATCCTCATAAAAAATTCAAGGCAGAAGTTTATGTTCTATCTAAAGAAGAAGGTGGAAGACATACTCCATTCTTTAGTAACTATAGACCTCAATTCTACTTCAGAACTACAGACGTTACTGGTGTAATTGAATTGCCAGCTGGTGTAGAAATGGTAATGCCTGGTGATAATGTTACTATGACAGTTGAATTAATCAGCAATATAGCTATTGAAAACGGAACTCAATTCAGTATCCGTGAAGGTGGACGTACTGTTGGTGCTGGTGTAGTATCAGAAATCATCGAATAATAAAGAAATCTAATCCCTACGGGGATTTTTTCTTTTGGTTAAAAATCTTGCCTTTTATTACTTAATCTTTTAAAGTAATATTGTGACTTGAATTTATTTGTGAATATTTTTCTTCTTTTTATTTAATATTTTCAAGTTCTTAGAGTATATTTTTACTCTATATTTTATATTTATTATGAAAGGAGGAAAAACCATGAAAGAAAAGAAAGATTTTATACCTTTAAGTTATGACTTACCATTTAAAAGAATTTTTGGTTGTGAAGATAATATTAAGTTTACTATTAATATGTTAGAAAGCTTATTCAATCTACCTAAAGGTTCATTAAATGGCTCAATTATCACTAACAGTGTCCTCTTGACAGAAAAACAGTTAATGATAGAAAGTTTGAATTAGACATTGTAGTCAAATCTCCTAATAAGGATTTATTTCTTCTTGAAATGCAAAAAGTTTATGATCCTAACTCTGAAACTAAAAATGTTATGTACATATCTAAACTACATTCAAATTCATTACAACCAGGAGAAAAGTATTCTAATGTAAAACCAGTAACACTGATAAACTTTGTTAAATCTTCATCTATGCACAAAGATAAGAAACTAATAAAAAGATATTACTTAACAGAAGAAGACAATCCAAAAGACAGAATACTAGAAAATCTATTCACTATATTAATAATAGATGTTGATTCTGAAAGAGACATAAATTATAATAATAACATAAGTGAGTTTGAGAGTTGGAGAAGATTCATAGGAGCAGACACATTAGAAGAAGCAAAAAAAGTAGTAAACAAATCAAACAATCCACTTATAAAAGACGCATTAAAGGAAGTGGTGAGATTTATGAATAAAGATTATGTACAAGATTATAGTTCGCATGAAAAGTTATTAAAAAATCAACTAGAAGATGCTAAGATTGAAGCTGAGGCTAAAGGTCGTGCTGAAGGAGAAAGAAATAAACAACTAGAAATAGCTAAAATGCTCATAAAGAACACAAAAAGTACACTTGAAGAAATAAGTTTATGCACAGGCTTAAGTATTGAAGAATTAGAGAATTTAAAATCTAATTTAAATTAAAAGAAGATAACTACCATTAAAAAGTGGTAGTTTTATTATAAATAGTAATATTGTTTGCTGGATTAGAATCATTAAATGTTATATTTACTCCATTAAAAGTAATATATATTAGTTCCATAGATAATTTTACAAATAATATATAAACTGAAAAATATGTTAATTATATCTTAAGATTTCTTTACACATTAGAAATAAAAAAATAAATAATATATAATTATAAGTGCTATAATATATTTGGGAGGAAACAAATGAATAAAAGAAAAAATATAATAATAACACTATTAGTTATATTACTAATAACATCTTGGACAATTACTTACTTATCATTAAACGGAACTATTAATTTAAAACTAGATAGTAATAAAGAAAGTAAAGAAGATAAAAAGGAAGAAAAAGATCCATCAACTGATATAGAATCAAAACCTGATGAAAGTAAATTTATTAGAAATGAAGAACTAAATTTAGAAGACACAACTTGCAAAAATAGAAATATTAATGCAAAAATAAATAATGGAAATATAGTAATTTCATACGACACAAAAGAAATAACAATAAATACAAAAAATGCAAAATATTTATATAAAACTAATTACCAAGTTTGTACTAATGTAAATCTGTTCTATATTACTGAAGATGGTAAATTGTTTTTAATAACAGGATTAAATGATTTAATCATAAGTGATGATGTAAAAAATAATGAAAACTTAGAAATTACTGATATAGATAGTCTAAGATTTAAAGATGTAGACTTTATTAAATTATCAAGCAAAACAGATAATATTAAAGAATTTTTAGGTGACTATAAAACGCCAGATAGTGAAGTAGATGATTATGGATACATTTACTCAGAAATAGTGGTACTAGATGAAGATAATAAAGAAAGAAACATTACTTATCATAAAGATATTTTTAGATAAATTATAAATATAAGAAAATAAAAGTAAGGAGATATTAAATGAAATTAGAAAATAAAATTGCAGTTATAACAGGAGGAAATAAAGGAATAGGAAGAGGAATAGTTGAAGTATTTATCAAATATGGAGCAAAAATTATAGTACTAGATTACGATTCAGAAGTAACTACTATGAATAATGAGAATATTCTAGCATATAAAGTAGACATAAGAGATACTTTAGCAATAGAAAATTCAATAAAAGACGCAATATCAAAATTTGGTAAAATAAATATACTCGTAAATAACGCAGGAGTCTGTGAATTAGAAACATTTGAAAACATGAGTGACGAAATTCTAAAACATCATGTAGATATAAATATAGGTGGTGTATGGAATGTAACTAAAGTAGTTATACCATATCTACAAAAAGAATCTGAAAGCACAATAGTTAATTTATCTAGTGTTACAGGACCAATGGTTGCAGATCCAGGAGAAGTTGCATACGCGATGACTAAATCAGCAGTATTAGGATTTACTAAAGGATTAGCAGCTGACTTAGCTCATAAAGGAATAAGAGTAAATGCAATAATGCCAGGCTATGTTAAAACACCACTTGTAGAAAGAATGGCAGAAATTAGTAATAAAGAAAATCCTAAAAGTGTAATAGACGGAATTGCGTCTGCTATACCTTTAAAAAGATTAGCTAACCCAGAAGAAATTGGAGAACTAGCAGCATTTTTGGCGAGTAAAGAGTCAAGTTACATAACTGGACAAGGAATAGTCATAGATGGAGGTTCAACACTTCCTGAAACAATGACAATGGGAGTGTAAAACTAACTGTATATAAAGAACTCTACCATAATTAAAATAGGGTTCTTTTACTTTACACTTAAAACAAAAGTTATGTTTACATTTTAAATAAAAATGTTATAATTAATAATAGAAGTAGGAGGATTAATATGAAAAACATAAAAAAATTAATCGGTATTATATTATGCGCATTAATTGTAACTGGATGCGAGCTTAAATATGAAGGAAAAGTTGAGATAACAAAAGATGGAAAAATGGACATGTCAGTTATAATGGCATATGATAGAGAACTAGCAAATACTCTTATATATATGGAAAACAATGATAATCTATTTGATAGCGATGAGGATGAAACTTCTGAACCTAGTATACCAGAAGCAAGCATAACTGAAATAAGAAACTATTTAGAAAAAAACAAACCTGAAAGTCAAGATGGGCTTGAAGTTAGTAGATATGAGAAAAATGGTTACTATGGCTATCAGATGTCATATGAAATAGAAAATATAGATTTAGTATCATCTAAAGATGAAGTTGATTTCACACTATTTAGTGGATTTAATATACAAACAGAAGATGAAGATACAGAAAATGATAATGATTTAAAAGATAAAAAAATGTTTAAAAAAGATGGCGACACATACTATGCTAAATATAAAATAAATGATGACTCACAATCTAATGAAAACTCTATGGGTATGTCTATGCTAGATCTTTCTTTAAACTATACTGTAACTCTTCCAACAAAACCTATAAAGCACAATGCAGATACAGTTAGTGAAGACGGAAAAACTTTGACTTGGAATATTGATTCATTAGATGAAGAAAGAGAATATATAGAATATTCTTTCAAATTAAAAGAAACTCCTTTAGCTGATTCAAAATCAGAAGGATTAAATACTGAAATGATAATGCTAATAGCAGGTATAGTTATAATTGTTATAATAATTATAGTAGTCTTAGTTCTATTTGCAAGAAATAATAAAAAATTAGATAAAAGTTTAGAAGTATTAGATCAAACAATTCCAAGTGGAACTCCAAAACAAACAGAGCAAGCTATGGATAATACAAATATAGCTACAACTACAACATCTATACCATCAAACACTCCTATAGTAGCAGCACCTACACAAGTAGTAAATCCAGTAGTCCAAAATGTGGTACCAGAAGTTGCTCCTAATGTTAATCCAACACCAATAGAAACTGTTCCAGTTATAGAAAGTATACCAGTTACAAACGTAGCAGTAATTGAAAATACTAACAATATAGCTCAAGAAACTAAAACAGAAGAAATAAATGTTCCTAAGGAAGAAAACAAAACTAATCTTGACGAAATGCCAATTATTATGGAACCAGGAGTAAATAATACAAATATAGAAATACCAACACAACAAGTAGTAACACCAACACCTACAATAACTGAAGAAGTTATTAATACACCTGTAGAACCTGTAATAGAAAATATACCTATACAGGAAATTAAAAATATACAACCAGAACCTAAAATTGAAGAAGAAACAAAACAACCTGAATTAAATATATTTGACATTCCAGTTTCTCCTACATCTAATGTTATAAATTCAAATCTACAACCTATAGAACAAGCAAATAATAATGTAAGCGAAATGCCTAAAGAAGTTCCAATAGTAAACACTATAGAAGAACCTGTAAAAGAACCAGAATTAAACACTGAAGTTCCACAAGGAATGCCAAATAATACTATAGAAAATAATGTAATAACACAAAAAGCTGTTCCAAACTCTATAGCTACAGAACAGTCAGTTGTAGTTTCGACACCAGAACCAACAAATGTAGTTAATAATACTGTTAACACTACACCAATAAATACTGTTGAAATTCCATCTGCTAATGTAAATGTGCAAAATATAGTAAATAATGAAGTGAATAATACTGAACCTCAAGTACCAGAAGTAAAATTGGAAGTACTTGATAATGTAAATACAACATTAGAAGAACCAAATATTCCACTTCCAGAAATTCCAGTACAACCTATGCCTACAGAGTCAACTACATTAGAACCAGCACCAGTAGTAGAAGAACCAGCTGGAAACAAATTTATACAGACAGAATTTATAGAAACTAATAGAGAAACAACTCAAGGAGATAACACTAATTTATAAAAAATCGTTATAATATGACGATTTTTTGTCATCAATACTGATTTTAGTTGATTTTTCATATTATTTATCGTATACTTAACTAGTAAGTTTTATCTTGGTTCTGAGAGTTCTCCAACTCTTTACTAGGATATAACGGATGATTTAAAAGAAAGGAGAAATATAATATGGCTTTAACAAAGGCAAGAAAAGAAGAATTAGTTAAAGAATATGGAAGAGTAAAAAATGATACAGGAAGTGTAGAAGTTCAAGTTGCAATACTTACTGAACAAATTTTAGAACTAACTGATCACTTAAACAAACATATTCATGACTTCCATTCAAAAAGAGGATTACAACAAATGGTAGGTAAAAGAAGAAGTTTATTAGACTATCTTAAACGTACTGATGTTGTAAGATACCGTGAATTAATAAAAAAATTAGGATTAAGAAAGTAGGCGCTTATATTTTAAGTGTCTCTTTTTATTATAAAAAACGAAAAGAAAAGAGGTAAAAATGAAAAAAGTTTTTGAATATGAATTTTTAGGACATAAAATAATTATAGAAACAGGAGAATTAGCAAAACAAGCAGCAGGAGCAGTTTTAGTAAGATACGAAGATACAGTAATACTATCAACTTCAGTTATGAGTAACAATGTAAGTACAGCAGATTTCTTTCCACTTACAGTTCTTTATCAAGAAAAATTATACTCTGTAGGAAAAATTCCAGGAGGATTTATAAAAAGGGAAGGTAGGCCAACAGATGCTGCTACACTAACTGCAAGAGTCATTGATAGACCTATAAGACCTATGTTTGATGAAAACTTTAGAAATGAAGTTCAAGTAATAAATACTGTACTTAGTGTAGATAATGATTTCTCTCCAGAAATGACGGCATTATTTGGAACAAGTCTTGCATTAGGAATATCAAACATCCCATTTGATGGCCCAGTAAGTGGAGTAATAGTAGGGAAAATAGATGGCAAATTAAAAATAAATCCAAGTACAGAAGAAATGGAAAGAAGTACTATAAACTTAACAGTTGCAGGAACAGAGAATGCTATTAATATGGTTGAATCTGGTTCAAAAGAAGTAAGTGAAGAAGAAATGTTGGAAGCTTTAATGTTTGGACACCAACACATTAAAATACTTTGTTCTATTCAAAAAGAAATAATAAATGAAATAGGAGTAGAAAAAATAGAAGTAGAGCTTGCTAAACTAGACGAAAATATAATAAAAGAAGTAACTGAAGATATAAGAGAAGAAATGTTAAATGCAATTCAAATTAAAGATAAATTAGCTTCATACGCAAAAATAGATGAATTAAAAGAACGTGCTTTGACAAACTATGAAGCTAATCACTCTGATAGTGAAACATTATCTGATGAATTAAAACAAGTAAAGAAAATAGCAGATAACATTGAGGCAGAAGAAGTAAGAAGACTAATAACAGAAGAAAAAGTAAGACCTGATGGAAGAGGATTAACAGAAATCAGACCATTAAGCACAGACATTGATTTATTACCTCGTACTCATGGCAGCGCACTATTTACAAGAGGACAAACTCAAGCACTAGCAGTAACGACTTTAGGAGCTATAGGAGAACATCAAATATTAGATGGACTTGGAATAGAAGATACTAAAAGATTTATGTTTCATTACAATTTTCCTTCATTTAGTGTAGGAGAGACTGGAAGATATGGTTCTCCTGGTAGAAGAGAGATTGGACATGGTGCATTAGCAGAAAGAGCACTACTTCAAGTTATGCCAACCGAAGAAGAATTTCCTTACACTGTAAGAGTGGTAAGTGAAGTTTTAGAAAGTAATGGATCAAGTAGTCAAGCAAGCATATGTGCTGGATGTATGTCATTAATGACAGCAGGGGTTCCAATTCTAAGTCCAGTAGCGGGTATAGCGATGGGATTAATAACTAAAGGAGAAAACTATACTATACTTACAGACATTCAAGGTTTAGAAGATCACATGGGAGACATGGATTTTAAAGTTGCAGGAACACGTAAAGGTATAACTGCATTACAAATGGATATAAAAATAAAAGGAATCACAGAAGATATATTAAAAGAAAGTTTAGCACAAGCAAAAATTGCTAGAATGCAAATATTAGATGTAATGGAAGAAACTATAAAAGCACCAAGAAAAGAACTTAGTCCTTATGCACCAAAAATAAAAATGATTACTATTGATCCAGATAAAATAAAAGATGTAATAGGACGTGGTGGAGAAATGATAACTAAGATAATATTAGAAAGTTCTAATGTTACAACAGTTAATCATAAAGATGCTGTTAAAATAGATATAGAAGATGATGGAAGAGTAATAGCATATCATACTGATTACAACATAATAGATAAAGCACTTAAAATGATAGAAGATGTAGTTAAAGAAGTAGAAATAGGCAAAATCTATACAGGTAAAGTAGTAAAAGTAGAAGAATTTGGTTGCTTTGTAGAACTATGGTCTGGATGTGAAGGATTAGTACATGTTAGTCAATTAGATACTAAAAGAGTAGATAAACCAAGCGATTTATACAAAGAAGGCGATGAAATTATAGTAAAAGCTACAGGATATGATAAACGTGGAAAATTAAATTTATCAAGAAAAGAAGCTCTTCCTAAGAAAGACAAAAAAGAAGATAAATAGCTGAGATAAAATATGGAAATATATAATAATAACGATGTAATTTTAATAAGAAAAGAATAGCCAAAATAACAGAGTAATAATAGATAGATGTGAATTATATGGTTATTTTACATTATTAGAAAATTTATACAGTGATTTAGGAACAATAAAAATAGAAGAATCTCCAAGATTAACTAAAAAATAAATTTACAATATGTATTCATAAAAGTAGATACAAATGATTACCTAATTTTTAAGGTAATCTTAATGTATTTACTTTTTTAACAAATAAAAAAATCTAATTATTTTAGATCTTTTATATATCTTTTAAGTTGCTTTGAATTAGGACCAAATATTATTTTTAATTGATTTTCAATCTCAACTATACCTTTAGCGCCTAATTTTTGAATACCATCTTTATTAACTATACTTGTATCTTTTACTGTAACTTTAAGCCTAGATAAATTAGTTTCTACATCAATAATATTTTCTTTACCACCTAAAAAAGTAATAAGTTTATTTATCTCAACTCTAAAATCTTTTTTATTAATTTTTATTACTATTATAGATATTAAAATTAATACTACAAAAATAATTATATATTGCCAATACATATATTTCACCTACTAAAATTATACTATATAATTAACAAAAAATAAACAAAAATCACTACATAAATTTAATATTTTCTAACCAACTTATAAAAGTATTTGAAAATTCATCCTTATTAATTATCTCACAACTAAAAATAATTCTATAAACATATTCATTATTTTCACATATACCATCAACATAAAATAAACCATTATTATCATATTCAATATACCTAAGTCCATTACTCAAATAATTTGTAGTTACATTTTCTAAATTAATATTATCATAAATAGAATTATCAACCTTATCATTAATATTAGAAATAATTACTTTAAACTTACTTTTATTTTGAGTATCTTCAAATTCATAAATACTTTTATTTTGATCAGATCTACCTTTAAAATAATATTGCTTATTAGTAGTTATAATTAAATCACTTACATGGTAAACATATTCTTTAACTTCTGGAAATTCATAATCTTTGTCACTCCAGTTTAAGGTTTCAAAAAAATTATTAATAAAACTAAAATTAAAACTATTATTCATAAAATAATAAACAGTAGCAGATATAATAAAGCAAATAAATAAAATTAAAAAAATCAAATTTTTTTTATTCATAAAAACCTTCCTTGTATATAAATTCTATCAAATAATAAAAAGAAATACAAACAAAAAGACTTCTAAAAAAGAAGTCTCGGAAAATTTAACCGCAAATACATTCTACATAAGTGTCATTTAAACATCTAATACTACATAAACAATTAATATTCATAGTGAAAATTGAGTCAGTACCAACATAAGGATAAGGACTTGTAGTATCAGTATTAGGAGCTAATACTCTAAAAGTACAGCAACATCCATCAACTTTTTCTACTCTAAACACATTAGAACATCCTTGAGCTGTAGATTCAGCACAGTCAGTATTAGTTCTAGTAGTAGGCATACTCCAAGGTCTTCCATTACCACAACAAGTATAAAGCATTATAGGTCTTGTATTACATACTATACAGCTACCTCCACCACCTAAAGCTGGTCTATCACAAGAATTTAAGCAATTATCAGGACAAGCATTAGATTGAAGAACATTGATAACTTGAAGTATCTCAGCTATACAATTATTATTGCACTCATTATTGTCATTATTATTTCTACAACAAGAACCATTATTAAAATTATTATTCATTAATATCCACCCCTTCTTCATATTCACTAATAATTTATGTATAAATATTAAAAATGTGATACATCATTTTCATATTTTAATTAAATTAATCTATGAATTTTAAAGAATATATTGTATAATAAAAATATAAAGAGTAAAAGAGTAAATAGGGAGCATAATATGAGAGATTTGTTTGGTAGTACAAAGTACATTGAGTTCGAGGTGTTAGAAACAATTCTTAGTAGTAGTAATGCAGTAAACAGTCTTCTAGAATATGAAGACAATAAAAATATTTTTGAAGAAAGGTATACATTTTTAGATTATTTATCTAATCTAGATTCTTATTTGTATGGATTAATGTTATTACCGCCAGAAGACATAACAAAACTAAAAATATGGATAAATAATTATATAAAATATCTTTATCTACCTCTTATAGAAAAAGATAATTTATTTATAGTAAAATCAAAAGTTATAAGTGAAATAATAAAAATAAAAAAATATACAACAAGAATAGACAAAAAAATAACTGAAATATGTACTAGCATTTTAGATTTGATTTTAGTAAATATTAGAAATAAAAAACAAGACCTCGAAATTAAAATACTAAAAGAATTAGAAAATGAAAATATAATAGATTACTTAGTTAATTACTATAACATATATGAAGATAAAAAATTTATAAAAGAATTATATCATAATAAGGAAAGTTTATACCATATTAAAGATAAATTTGATTTTCTTTAATAGAAATAATTTTAAACTTTCTTTTTTATCAGCACTTTAAAGTTTAATAGAAAATCTTACTTTTATGGTTTAAAGCTTTCTTTTTTGCCAAACTAACGAAAAAACGTTTGACTTAATAAAGTCATATATGTTATACTGACACTAAGTAAAATAAATTTATATTAAAATATGTAAATCTTGAGGTATATATAATTAAGTGATAGAATATATTTTGAAGTCCTTATATATTATATAAAGAGAAGGTGAAAAATGAAAAATTTAGTAATAGTGGAAAGTCCTAGTAAAAGTAAAACAATTGAAAAATATTTAGGCAAAGATTTCAAAGTTACATCTAGTAAAGGGCATATTAGAGACTTAACAACAACTGGAAAATATGGACTAGGAGTAGACCTTGAAGATAATTTTAAACCAAGCTATAAAGCAATCTCTGGAAAAAGTAAATTAATTACAGAGCTTAAAAAAAATGTAGCAGCAAGTGATTATGTAATTCTTGCAACCGACCCTGATCGTGAAGGAGAAGCAATAAGCTGGCATTTAAAAGACGCACTAAATCTTGAAGAAGAAAAATATGGTAGAGTAGTTTTTAATGAAATAACAGAAAGTGCTATAAAAGAAGCGTTTAAACATCCTAGAGACATTGATATGGATTTAGTTCATAGCCAAGAAAGTAGAAGAATACTAGATAGAATAATCGGATTTAGACTTAGTAAACTTATGCAAAATAAGACAGAAGGAAAAAGTGCAGGAAGAGTACAATCAGTTGCCCTAAAATTAATAGTTGATAGAGAAAGAGAAATAGAAGCATTTACTAGTGAAGAATATTTTACAATAGAAGCAATATTTAATGACTTTGAAGCAGAACTCACTAAATACAAAACTAAAAAAATAGAAATAAAAACAGAAAAAGAAGCTAATGACATATTAGAAAAATTGTCTAATGCCTTTAAAATAGAAAATATAGAAAGCAAAGAGAAGAAAAAGAAAAGTAAACCACCATTTACTACTAGTACATTGACTCAAATGGCAAGTAGTCGTCTAGGATTTAGTGCTTCCAAAACCATGCGTTTAGCACAAGGACTTTATGAAGGTAAAACTTTGGAAAGCGAGACAGTCGGACTAATAAGTTATATGAGAACAGATAGTATAAGATTATCTGATGTATTTGTAAAAGAAGCACAAGGATTTATTGCCGGAAAATATGGCAAAGAATATATTGGTTTTGTAAAGCAAAGTAAATCAAAAGAAAATGTACAAGATGCTCATGAAGCTATAAGGCCTACAAGTATTAACAGAACACCAGAAAAAGTTAAACCTTTTCTTACACCAGATGAATATAAACTTTATAATTTAATTTATGTAAGAGCATTATCTAGTTTAATGTCAGACGCAAAAGTAATGGCGACGACCGTAACATTAGATAATAATGATTATAAATTTACTTCAAGTGGACAAATAGGAACATTCGATGGATATCTAAAAGTATATAGCCAATTTGAAGAATCAAATGATAAGATATTGCCAGACTTTAGTACATATAACTCTAATGTACTCGTATCTAAAGAAATTCACAAAACTAGTCATTGGACAACTCCACCAGCAAGATTTAGCGAAGATAAACTTATAAAAGAAATGGAAAGTTTGGGAATAGGAAGGCCAAGCACTTATGTTAAAATAATTGAAGTATTAAAAGAAAGAAAATATATAGACATAATAGAGAAAAAGTTCCATCCAACTACAGTTGGAATAAAAGTAACAGATAAACTACAAGAGTTTTTTAGCTCAATAATAAATGTAGAATATACTAGTGATATGGAAACTCAATTAGATAAAGTAGCAGATGGAGAAGAAATATGGTATGAACTTCTAAATCAATTTTATAAAGATTTTGAACCTTTAGTTAACGAAGCGTATGAAGGCATGGAAAAAGAAGCTCCAGAAGAAACAGGAGAGACTTGTCCATTATGTGGCAAACCTTTAGTATATAGGCATGGTAAATATGGCCGTTTTGCAGCTTGCAGTGGGTATCCTGAATGTAAGTATATTCCAAAAGTAGAAAAAGAAGAATCTGTAATATGTAAATGTCCAAAATGTGAAGAAGGAAATATAATATCTAAGAAAACAAGAAAAGGAAAAATATTTTTTGGATGTTCAAACTATCCAAAATGTAATTATGCTCTATGGGATAAACCAACTGGGGAATTATGTCCTAATTGTAAAGGACTCCTAGTCGAAAAGAAAGATGAAGTATTTTGTCCAGAATGTAAAGAAAAAAATAAATAATATCAATGTTTATGAAAAGAATAATTAATCTATAAACAAAATATAATTAATAAAGAAATTAACAAAACAGTTTAATTTCTTTTAAATTTGTAGTAAAATAATATATATAATTAATTTAAGTGGGGTGAAAACGATGAAATTAAATAAAAAAGGATGGGGATTTTTAGAATTTTTCTTTTTCTTATTCATCTTTATAATATGTTTAATCGGAGCATTTGAAGGACTAAAGAAATTAGGATTGATGGATGATAATAATCAATTTATAAATAACAATGGTTTTAGCACAAATAATAACTCTAACAATAGTAACAACAATAATAAAGAAGAAAAGCCTATAATATCATATCCTTCATTAGAAGAAAAATTAGTCAAAGCAGCAAAAAAATATATAACTGAATACTATAATAACAATCTAGGTTTAGATACTCTTAATATAAGAGCAAGTCAGCTAAAAACAAGCGGACATTTAGATAAACTACAAGATACAAAAGAAAGAGAATGCTCTGGATATGTTTCAGTATATGTTGATGGAGATGGAAATATTATTTATAAGCCATACTTAAAATGTAAAGACTATGAGACTAATGGTTATGAATCAAGAAAGGATGACTGATGAGTAATAAACTTATAATGATATGGGGGACAATTATAATACTTTTGGTTGGAACAATATATTTTATAGGTGTAAAATATGAAGAAGAATTAAAATACATTTCTTTAAAAAATGAATTAAAAGAATCAGTAAAAGAATATATTGCTGATAAAAAACCTAAATATCCTTTAAAAATAACTACAGAAGAATTAGAAGAAGAAGGGTACATAAACGAACTAAAAATAGAAGATAAAATATGTGCAGCTGATATAAAAGTAGAAAAAACTTTCTTATTTCGTGATTATAATATAGAATTTACTTGTTTAAAAGTAGAAGAAGAGGCCTAAAAGCCTTTTTATTTGCTTTACAAGAATATAAATGATATAATTACAATATGCAACAGTATTTTAGTAAAAATAGAAATGGTGAGATATTAGAATTAAATGAATCTGATAAACACCACATAAAAAATGTAATGAGAATGAACATTGGGGATAAAATAATAGTAGTATATGATAAAATAGCATATTCATGTAAATTAGATAAAGACTACTGCCATGCTATTATTGAAAATGTATACAAAAAAGATACAGAAAAAATATACGTAAAAGCATATATTCCAGTACTTACAGAAGAGAAGATGAGTTTTATTATAGAAAAAGGAACAGAAATGGGAGTAAGCGAGTTTACTCCAATAAAATTTAATCATTCAAAATTTACAATTAGTAAAGAAAAAGAAAATAAAAAAATAGAAAGATGGACAAAAATAGCAAAAGAAGCAAGTGAACAATCTAGAAGACTAATAATTCCTAAAATTAACAATATTACCACAGTTGACAAAATAGAAAGTGTAGATGGTGTAAATATATTGTGCTCTCTTGACGAAAATAATGTAAAAGAGATAAAGAATGTGTTAAACGAAAAAAGTATATGTGATAAAATAACTATAGTATTCGGACCAGAAGGTGGAATATCAAATAGTGAAGAAAGTTTAATCGAAAGTAGAGATTTTATCAAAACTTCACTAGGTAAAAATGTTTTGAGGACAGAAACAGTTATTATTAATGTCTGTTCCATTATAAATTATTTGAATGGGTGAGATTATGAGAGATAGTATTAACAATTTTATAGATCTTTTAGTAAAAGGAGATTCTTTCTTAATATTCCTAGTTATAATGTTAGTTATAATTATAGGTGTAATAGTTTGCTTAGTAAGACTTCAAATTGGAGATAGAGATTATTATGATGAAGAAGAAGAAACAGAAGATGTAGAAAGTATAAAAGAAGTTACAGAAGACTTAGTTCCAACAACTACAAGAAAAAGAGAACCTATAACACCAGAGTTTGCCAAATTCGTAGCGCCTGAACAAGAAGACATCGCTCCAAGAATATCATTAAAAGATAAAATGAGAGAATACGAAGCGAAAAGCGAAACGATTTTAGAGGAAGAAAAAAGTATAAAAGAACAAGTTGAAGAACAAGAAGAAATTTTAAGCAAAAATACGTATGAACTACCAAATAAAAGAGTAGTCGAACAATCAAGATTTAACTTTGACGCAGACTTTGAAAAAGAAGTAGAAGAAGCTATTGAAGAAGAAGAAAAAAACGAAACACTTGTACCAACTTCTACATATAGCTATGAAGAAACTAGTGACAAAGTAGATGATTTAGTAAGAAGTAGTTTTGACTTAGAAAATAGTATAAGTAAAATAAGTAATGAAGAAATAGAAGAAGAAATCTCTTATAATAATCTTCAAAGTCCACTTGAATTTAATGGATACACAAAAGAAGATTTCAAACCAGTAAATAAAATAGAAATAGAAAAAGAAGAAATAGATGAATATACTGACTACGAAAGGGAACAAGAAGAACAAGCGATTATAAGTGCTAGAGAATTAGAAAACAAAATAAATACAATGAAAGAAACAGGAGAATTTGAACAACATCAAGAAGAATTAAGAAAGTACGAACAAGAATTAGAAAATAAAGCCATAATTAGTTATGATGAGTTATTAAGCCGCGCTAGTGATGGAATAGTTAGTTATGAAAGTGAAGAAAAACTAGGGGGAATATCTATTGGCAAAGTTGATACTAAACAAATCGAAACAGTTAGAGAAACTAATGAAAAGCCTTATTATAAAGAAGAGGCATTCTTAGAAGCAATGAAGGAGTTCAGACGAGCATTATGATGAGTTTTTGTATCAAAACACTAGGTTGTAAAGTAAATACATATGAAAGTGAATATATCCATAGCCTTTTCGTTAAGAAAGGGTTTTTATGGAGTGAAGAAAATGCTGATATTTACATAATAAATACTTGCACAGTAACTAATATGAGTGATAGAAAAAGTAGACAAATAATAAATAGTATAAGAGAGTCAAATCCTAAAAGTATAATTATAGTCTGTGGATGTTACTCTCAAAACGCTTATCAAACAGAAAAATTAAATAACATTGACGCAGACATAATAATAGGCAATAAAGATAAAAGTAAAATAATTGAATATTTAGACGAGTATTTAAAGCATAAAAATAAAATATCAAAATTTTACAATTTAAAAAATACAGAATTTGAAAACATGGAAATAAGTAGTAAAGAAAATAGAACAAGAGCATTTGTAAAAATTGAAGATGGTTGTAACAATTTTTGTACTTATTGTATAATTCCATATGTAAGAGGAAATGTTAGAAGCAAAGAATTTGAAAGTATAATAAAAGAAGTTACTGCTTTAGTAACAAATGGTCACAAAGAAATTGTGTTAACAGGAATACATACAGGAGCATATAATGATGGAACGCATGACTTCGCAGATCTTTTAGAAGAATTAATAAAAACACCTAATCTTTTAAGACTTAGAATATCTTCTATAGAAATAAATGAATTAAATAACCGTGTATTAGAAATAATAAAAAATAGCAAAATTTTGGTCCCTCATCTTCATGTACCATTACAATCAGGTAGTGAAGAAATATTAAAACAAATGAATAGAAAATATAATAAAGCGTTTTTTAAAGAGAAAATAAACTATATAAGAAGTATAAAAGATGATATAAGTTTTACAACAGATGTAATCGTAGGATTTCCTGGAGAAACAGAAGAAATGCATAAAGAAAGTCTTGAATTTATAGAATCTATTGGTTTTACAAAGGTTCATGTTTTCCCTTATTCAGATAGAGATGGAACAGTAGCTAGTAAAATGACAAATAAAGTAGATGGAAACATAAAAAAAAGAAGAGTACATGAACTCTTAGAACTCTCAAAAAAATTAGAAAATAATTTTTACAAAAGTTACTATAACAAAACCATGGAAGTATTAATTGAAGAAGAAAAGAATGGTTACTTTACAGGGCATACTTCTAATTTTATAAAAGTAAGTATCCAAGGTAATTATAATATAAACAAAATATATAATATATTACTTACAGAAGAAAATATAGTAAAGTCAAAATAAAACCGGTATTGCTAGTACCAGTAACAATTGATATCTTGAAAAACAAAAAAGTTTATGCTAGAATATAAATAGATGAAGGAAACTTCATAAAAAAGGAACACTTAAACTTTTTCGTTGAGTGTACCTGTAAGGTTTTGAAATATGTCTAACTGTTATAAGTTAGGCGTTTTTTATTTATAAAATTTTGTAAATAATTACTAGGAGAAAAAATACAATAAGTATTAAAAACATAATCAAGAAGTCCTTTTTGCTCATTGTATCACCATCCTTTATAGAAAACTGACACACTCTAACTTTATAAGTATTCCTTATCATAATTATAAACCATTAAGCATAACGAAGTCAAATGAAAAACGGCAAAACATTTGCTGGTCATTAGAATACCTATAGAAACAAACTTGACAAAATAATTTAAAAAGCCTATAATTAAATCACTACTTGTTTTGAAGAGTAATAAGCCTAGTTTATTTAAAGAGAGTTAGTGTTTGGTGTAAACTAACAATAAATGCTTATAAAGACACAAAATATAAAAGTAACCGTATTTCTGCGTTAAAGAATAAAGATGTATAGTAAATCTATAAACTAAGGTGGCACCGCTTCTCAAAAAGAAGTCCTTAGATTATAGATTTTTTATTTACAAGGAGGAGAGATAAAATGAATAACAAATATAGAAATGTCTACTGTGGTAAAGTAGATGTGGGATACGAAGGAAAAGAAATAAAACTTGCAGGATGGATAGATACTATACGTAATTTAGGAAGTTTAGTATTTATGACATTAAGAGATGAAACAGGAATAGTGCAACTTATTAGTAGTGAAGTAGAACAATATTCAAAATTAAATAGAGAAAGCACTATTACAATTACAGGTATTGTTAAAAAAAGAACGCCTGATATGATAAATCCAAACATGAAAACTGGAGAAATAGAAGTTGAAATTAAAACACTAGAAGTATTAGGAGATGTATATAAAACACTACCATTTGAAGTAAAAACTAGTAAAACTTCAAGTGAAGAAACTAGACTAAAATATAGATACCTAGATTTAAGAAATAGTGAAGTGCATGAAAATATCATATTTAGAAGTCAAGTAATCGACTTTATAAGAAGCACAATGAAATCTTTAGAATTTACAGAAATACAAACTCCAATTTTAACAGCCTCAAGTCCTGAAGGTGCAAGAGACTTTATTGTTCCTTCACGTAAATTTAAAGGAAAATTCTATGCTCTTCCACAAGCACCACAAATATTTAAACAACTTCTAATGTGTAGTGGTTTTAACAAATACTTTCAAATTGCACCTTGCTTTAGAGACGAAGATCCTAGAAGTGATAGACTATATGGAGAATTTTATCAATTAGACTTTGAAATGAGTTTTGCAACACAAGAAGATGTATTTGAAGTAGGACAAAAAGTATTTTATGATACATTTGTAAAATTTGGAAACAAAAAAGTAAGTCCTCTTCCGTTCAGAAAAATTCCATTTAAAGAAGCAATGGAAAAATATGGAAGTGACAAGCCAGACTTAAGAATTCCTTTTGAAATCGAAAATATTACAGACATACTAAAAAACAATGATAGTGTAGTATTTAAAAATAAAACAATAAATGTAATGAAAATAAAATCATTAGAAAAATCAAACTCTTGGTGTAAAAAACTTGAAGAAGAATATAAAACACTAGGTGCTTCATCATTAGGATTTATTAAACTAGATGAAGAAAATAATTTAACAGGTAGCATGGCAAAACTATTTAGTGAAGAAGAAAAATCAGAAATAATAAATAAATTTAATTTAGAAAAAGGTAATGTATTATTCATAATATGCGGAGACAACACTGAGAAATTCCAAAAACTATGTGGTAATTTAAGATTAAAAATAGCTAACGACTTAGAACTAATAGACAAAGATAGTTATGAATTCTGTATAATAATAGATTTCCCTATGTATGAATGGAATGAAGAAGATAAAAAATATGATTTTACTCATAATCCATTTAGTATGCCAAATGGCGGGTTAGAGGCATTAACAAACAAAAATCCCGAAGAAATAGTAGCGTGCCAATACGATTTCGTATGTAATGGTTTAGAAATGGCCAGTGGTGGAGAAAGAAACTATAATCCAGTTATACTAAAAAAAGCATTTTCAATAGCAGGGTATGACGAATCAGTAGTAGAAAGTAAATTTCCAAGTCTTTACCAAGCGTTTCAATTTGGAGCACCACCTCATGCTGGAATGGCACCTGGAATAGATAGAATATTAATGCTTTTAAAAGATGAAGAAAACATACGCGAAATGGTAGCATTCCCTATAAGTGCTAATGGAAGTGACGCTTTAATGGGCTGTCCTAACGAAGTATTTGAAAATCAATTAAGAGAAACACATATAAAAATAAGAGACTAACTGAGAAAAGTTAGTTTTTTTCGAAAAAGAAAAAACTAACATTAGTTAGTCGACATCATCAAAAAGTTTTCTAATATCAATGTTTAAAGCTTTAGCAATTCTATAAAGACTATCTAATCTTGACCTATTATTAGACTTAAGACTTTCTAAATTTCTTATGAATTGATGTGTGAATCCACTTTTATCAGCTAGTTCTTGTGATGTCATTTTAGATAGTTTCCTATATTTCTTTATATTTATTCTTGCTTGATAGTAGCAATAATCGTCATTGTTTTTATTCATAATCAATCACCTAACATTATTATTACAAAAATAATATTCAAAATATGTACTCGGCCTATGTACATTTTCTTAATATTAGTTTATAATACATCATCAAAGTGAGATGGAAATATGAATGTGTTAGAAAAAGTATAAAGTTAGAAGTATTATTTACCTCCAGCGAAATATTAAAAATCATTTCAATACGAGAGAATATTTTTATATAGTTTGTAAAGATGGTAAATTAATAATTAAAGATTGCATGTAAAACTATAAGCAGAGTAATGGATTTATTTCTTTTTTATATAAATTTAAAAAAGAATTTAACAATAAGAAACGTTGGAAATGTAATTATAGACCTATATAAATACCAGATGCAATAATATTTGATTGATAATAAACATATGCAATTATAAATAACATAATATTTAGTGCTTCAAAATACTGTTTTTTGTGTAAAAATTTGTTCAAATGTCTTAACAAATATTAATTTTTTTCATAAACTTACTATACATTATGTACTTTTTATGGTATTATATTAAAAATCAATTAAAAGGGGGAAAACTATGTATGATAAATATGGGATAAAAAAAGCAGCACTTGGAATAAGACACTTATTATTATATATATCAAACAAAAAAGAAGAAAACTTTAATATAGTATTAAATTGCTTAAATGAAATAAAACTATGGTGTCTAATAACTAGTTTATGTAACAATATGGATGAATTATTTGACATAGTACCAGAATTTGTCTTAGATAATATATTTTCTACTAGAGTAAATAAAGGAGAAACAGTCGAGCAAATATTTGGAAAAGGATTCAAAAGCAATTTAGACTTACCTAGAAAAGACGAATTTAAAAAAATAAGAGGATTACTTTCACATGGAAAATTCACTTACAATGATGGTATTATAAATGTTTTTCAAGAAAAATATGAAGCAACATTTGATATAAAATGGTTAGAAAGACTTATCAGTGTAACTTTAAGAAACAAAAGATTAGGTATACAAAAAGGGATGAGTGATGTATCAGTAATGTCTTTAATAAACGCAATTGATGTAGATATAAATCAGTTTAAAGAATTCATTGACTTAGGAATAATTCAATTTTATAAAGTAACTGCATTATCAGGAAATAAAGAAAGCATAAGCAATGCAGCGAAAACAGAAATGGATAGCAAAACTTTGACATTTGAAACATTATTTCAAGCTGCTATAAGTTTTTTAAGAATGGAAAAAAGTAATGTTTATTATTCCATAGCAGAGAATAAAAGAGAACTAAAAGCAAAATATAAAAAAATAGAAGAATTTTTTGGAAATAAAATAAAAGTTGAAGATATGCCAATAACTTTAGATCCTAAATTATTAAGTGATGAGGATTTTATAAATTTAACTTTTAAAGATAAAATAGCCTATCTAGCAAGATCGACAAACTTTAATGACCCAATACTATATAATGGAATTATGGTTCAAAATCTTTTAGAAATGTTTGAAAATATGAGACATGGAAAAGTAGATAGTTTAAACATATTTACTTTAAAAGAATCAAAACAATTTCTATTAAAAGTATATGCAAACATTTTCTTTACAGGTATAGATGATAAAAGAGCAGGGTGTTTAGCAGAGAAATATGGAATAAACGCTAGATATGTATATGCCCAAAAAATATATGAAGAATACCTAAAGGCACTAGCAAGAAGTTATAAAGAATTAGAAACATACAAGGGCACTCCATCTGCCAAGAAAAGTTGTTTATATAATATTCAAATATATACAAATTTATTGAGCGAATCAGCAAACAATCCTTTAAATGAGTTTAGTTGGAAAATGAGAAATAGCATAGTACACAACCAAATAGAATATAAAGATGGATTCATGAAATTTTATATAACAGGTAAAAAATTAAAATTAAATCACTTTAGCAAAAAAAACAATACTTGGGGTTTTAAAGATTTTATTAATAATAGAATAATCTGGGAAATGGTATGTACAGAAGACGAGTTACTATCTTTACTAGATGACTTATATGAGATGAATGGAGTAGAAGTAAAAGTCAACATTTCAAAATATGTTAAAAGAAAAGACTATTTAAAAAATTAGAAAATTATATGCATTATACCTTAGTCAAATTGAAAATAAAGAAGAAAAAGCTATGTCACAAGAAATTATAGTGAGAACACTTACTAAACGTAATGGTACAAAAAATAGAAGACCAGGAAAAGGACATAGACATTAATTATAATGGAATATTTTTATTGACTTTTAATATAATTTATTATAAAATATTGAAGTAGAAAAAGAGAAAGCAGTGTATCCACACTCACCTGACTGACTAATGAGTTGGTAGGTTAAAAGCTAATTTTAACAGTTTTTATTAGTTTTTAAGTGGATACAATTGTATTCACTTTTTATAATTTTTTGGAGGTGACTAGCAATAGCTAAACAAAACGATTGTTTAATAAACGAACAAATTAAATTTGAAGAAGTAATGGTTATAGGCCCTAATGGAGAAAAATTAGGAGTCAAAAAAATAGCTGATGCCCTAACTTTAGCAAACTATGCAGGACTTGACCTAGTATTAATGAGTAGTAATGGTATGCCAGTTTGTAAAGTAATAGATTACAACAAATTTAAGTATGAAAAAGTTAAAAAAGAAAAGGAAGCTAAGAAAAAACAAAGAGAACAAAACCTTGAGTTAAAAGAATATAGACTAAGTGTTACTATTGATACACATGACTTTGAAACAAAATTAAAAAATGCTCGAACATACATAGAAAAAGGTCATAAAGTTAAAGTATCAGTAAGATTTAAAGGTAGACAAATAGCGCATTCTGACTTAGGTAAAGAAGTAATCCTAAAATTTGCAACTGCATTAGAGGAAGTAGGAGAAATAGAAAGTATGCCTAAACTTGAGGGAAGAAGTATGAGTTTAGTTGTAGCACCTAAAAGATAGAAAGAAGGAGATTTATTATGCCAAAGCAAAAGACACATAAAGGAATATCTAAAAAAGTTAAAGTAAGACCTGGTGGAAGCACAAAAATAGGAAAACCTGGTGCAAACCATAAAACAGGAAAAAAACCAACAAGTTTCAATCGAGATCATAGAAAAGGATCATCACTAAGTAGTGCTGATATGAACAGATATAAGAAAGCGTTAAGGGGGTAAAATAGATGACAAGAGTTAAAGGTGGAACAGTAACCAGAGCAAGAAGAAAAAAAGTTCTTAAAAAAGCTAAAGGATATTTTGGAAGTAAACACAGATTATATAAAACAGCGCAAGAACAATTATTCCATAGTGGAAACTATAGTTTTAGAGATAGAAAGAAAAATAAAGGTAACTTTAGAAAATTATGGATCACAAGAATTAATGCTGCTTGTAGAATTAATGATATAAGCTATTCAAAATTCATAGATGGATTAAACAAAGCTGGAATTGAAATAAATAGAAAAATGCTTAGTGAAATAGCTATAAGTGCACCAGAAGAATTTACAAATATAGTAAATATTGCCAAAGATGCTTTAAACGGAAAAGGTGTAAAAGAAGTAAAAGCACAAACAACAGAAACAAAAAAGGAGAAAGAGACTAAATCTGAAACTACAGATTTAAACTCTAAAACAGTAGCAGAATTAAAAGAACTAGCTAAATCAAAAGGTATAGAGAACTATACAAGTATGAAAAAAGCTGAATTAATAGATGCACTAAAGAGGGCTGAGTAGAAATGAATAATTTCATTCAGCTTTCTTTTTAATGTTATAAAAATTATAAAAAACGCTAGAAATGTTAATTTCTAACGTCATATGTGATACAATCTAATTGACGAAAGAAGATGTATCCATGAGACAATCAATTAAAAAAGTTCCAAAAGTTACTAGTATTAGTAATGAGGAAGAAGAAAAATTAATAAAAGAAACAGTTAACTATTATAAATCAAATATTAGTGAAAATATGAAAATAGAATTTGAATCAACTAGAAAACATTATGATGTGAATACTAATAAATCATATTTGGATATAAATATGATTGAAAGAGACACTACTAATGATACAATTGCAATAGTAACTGAAACATTTGAAATTTAATGTAAGATTAATCTAAGGAGATTTCTCTCCTTAGATTATGTAATTTAGGGTGAAAGTATGAAAAAAATAATTGTATTTACCGTTTGTATAATTTTACTGTCAAGTTGTAAAAAAAATGAAGTTTTGGATTTGGAAAATGAATTTAAAACAAAAATTGTAAAAGAAAAAAATGTAAAGATGATTTTGATAACAAAAAAACGTTTTTTTCTGATGAAGAAAGAAAATTGTATTTGATATGTATAGATAATATTGAACTATATAATGGAAATTCTTCAATAATGTTAGATGACTATTTAAAAAGTGATAATGGAAATTTAACTTATGTAATTGATAACTTAAAAGAGAAAATAGAATTTTCTTCTAATTTAGAAGATGGTGGAACAAAAATTTATAACAATAAAAAATCAACAAAAGATATTAAAGGAGGAATAACATTAGTAATATGTAATACCTTAAATGGAAATAATGATATTTATATTGGAAATGGAGATATGGACATAAGTTACGGATTTAGTAAGAAAAATATGTGCAGATAAAAGAGGCTGAGTAGAAATGAATAATTTCATTCAGCTTCTTTTTTATGCAATAAATAAAAAACACATATTGCAAAATAAATCAGCATTATGTATTTTTATATAATTCTGGGACTTCTTTCAAACTCTTTATGCAAAGCTTTAGTAGTCCAAAGCAAACTATACTTTGTATAACTTAAAATAAAATCAAATTCTCCTAAATATTCATAAACTCTAGGATTCCATATCATCTTAAAATCATTAAGACCTTTATAAGGACTATTCTTACTAAAATCTCCTGCCATTCCATTTAAGTCAATAAAATTAAATCCTTCACTTTGATAATTAGTAATAAGCATATAATGAAGAAAATGATTAGGTAATATTCTATTGTAATTTTTATTAAATCCACTAGCATAAATACTAGCAACGCCATTATACTTAATTACCAAAGCACCTGCTACAAACTCTTTAAAAATACCACTTTGAATTTTTAAATTAATTTCTCCAATTTCTTTATTAATATCATTTAATTTTCTATCACTATCCATCTTTTCTTTATAAATATCTCTATTTTTAGTATTAGACTCGAAAACTTTGTTAATTCTTTCATTGATACTAAGTTCAGTAGCATACTCATCTTGTAAATTCTCTAAATAATTATGATAATCTACTTCAACAAGAAATAAATCTATCATTTCACTTTCTTTAAAAACTTTGTAAAGTATCTTATAAAACTCTGAAGGTCTATCATTCTTTCTCTTAATAAGTTCATATAAATCATTAATATTATAAATATCACCCTTAATTAATCTTAACCCTCTAGAGTGAATTTTATCTAATTTCTTTTGAATTTTTTCCTCTAAATTAGAAAAATTAAAACTTCTTAAATTTAATATAGGATTATATTTAGTTAACATACTTTCAAAATAAACATTATTTTTTAATCTTTTATAATTATTTTTTTCTAAACATGGATACAACTTTTCAGCTGCCTCATTAATATTTTTAGTATCTGTACTAGGAAAAACCTCGCTATAAGTAATTAAAGGATCAACCTTAATAAAAGCATAACCTCTTCTTTTAAAAAACTTCTTTATGCATTTAGAAAATTCAGTAAATAACTCTTTATTGAAATAATCAATTAAAAAACCACGAGGAGCATAACCATATTTAACATTAAGAGAAATAGACTTAGTAAGAACTAAAGAAGCTCCAATTAAATTATTATCTACAAACGCTCCAATATAAATATCAGCATAACCACTTCTGGACATAACAGTACCATATTCTTTTGTCTGATAAAAACTTGTCAAAACGTGAGACTTAGAAAAAATATTAAATTCATCTTTTGAAATCTCTTTTATAATCATTTTCATGCCCTCCTTTTGGTAACGTCTAGTATTATAGCATATATTGTACAGTTTGTCTAAGAAAATATGCACTCTTGTTATTTATATTTAAAAATAGTATAATTGTATATTATGAGAGGTGAACATAGTGAGTAAAATTACTGATGTCTTGGCAAGAGAAATACTAGACTCAAGAGGAAATCCAACAGTAGAAGTAAGTGTTTTTACTGAAAAAGGCAATATTGGAACATTTGGAGTACCAAGTGGTGCCTCAACTGGAAAAAGAGAAGCATTAGAATTAAGAGATAATGACTCAAGATATTTTGGAAAAGGGGTATTAACAGCAGTTAATAATGTAAATGATATAATTAAAAAGAATATACTTGGTTTAGAAGTACAAAATCAAAAAACTATAGATAACATATTGATAGAACTAGATGGCACTTATAATAAAAGTAAATTAGGAGCTAATGCTATGTTAGGCGTTAGCATAGCTTGTCTAAAAGCAGCTGCTAAAGACGCAGGAGTACCACTTTATAGATATCTAAATAAAAGAGATGTTAAAATCCCATTTTGTATGTTTAATATTTTAAATGGAGGTAAACATGCTAATAACAATGTAGATATACAAGAATTTATGATCGTACCAAAATTTGACACTTTCAAAGATTCTTTAAGAGCAGCTAGTGAAGTTTTTCATAGTTTAAAAGGTCTACTCGTAGACAAAGCCTTATCTACTTCTCTAGGTGATGAAGGTGGTTTTGCGCCAGATTTAAACAGTAACGAAGAAGCACTTAGCTTAATAGTAAAATCTATAGAAACAGCTGGATATATCCCAGGCAAAAATATATTTATAGCTTTAGATGTAGCTGCTAGTAGTTTTTATAACAAACAAAATGATATGTATAGAATGGATAACACAAACATGACTAGGGAGGATATGTTAGAATATTATATAAATTTAGTAAAAAGATATCCTATAATTTCTATTGAAGACCCATACGATGAAGACGACATTGATGGATTTAAAATGATTACAGAAGCACTTGGAAAAAAAATAAGTATAGTTGGTGACGACTTATTTGTAACAAATAAAAAAATTCTTGAATCTGGTGTAAAAGAAGGATTATGTAATGCAATAATAATAAAGCCTAATCAAGTTGGAACATTCTATGAAACATTAGAAACTATAGTTGCTGCTAAACAAAACAAATACACAGCAGTAGCTAGTCATAGAAGCGGAGAAACAACAGACACATTTATATCAGATTTAGCAGTCGCACTTAACATTCCATTTATGAAAAGTGGCAGTGTAACACGTGGAGAAAGAATATCAAAATATAATAGACTTCTAGAAATAGAAGAAGAACTTAATGAAAACATAGAAGATATATAAAAAGGAGAATTTATGATATTTATAAAAGAAAATACAAATGAGAGAATTAAAGACTGGAAAGATGATGAAATATATGTTTTAACAGATTTTGATAGAACACTTACATTAGGAAGCAGCAGTACTTCTTGGAGTATACTATCCAAAAGTGATTTAGTACCTAAAAGTTATATTGAAGAAAGAAACGCATTTTATGAATATTATAGACCAATAGAAATTGATGAAACATTAAATTATGAAACTAAAAATAATTTAATGAAAGAATGGTGGAATAAGCACATAAATCTTTTTGTTAAATATCAAATAAGTGAAGAAATAATAAATAAAGCATCAAAAGACTTAAGAGTCATGTCATTTAGAAAAGGAACAAAAGAATTTCTTACTAATATGTTTAATAGAAAAATTCCAGTAATAATAATATCTGCTGGTATAGGCAATTTTATTAAACAATTTTTAATAGACAATAATGTCTTTTATGATAATATTTTTATAGTTTCAAATTTTATAAAATTTGAAAATGGAGTAGCAGTTGGTGTAGAAGATAATATTACACATTCACTAAATAAAAATGAAGTTGCTATGCCAGAAAATGTAAAAGCACTAATTAAAAATAGACATCACATAATCTTATTAGGAGATGGATTATCTGACATAAAAATGGCAAAAGAAGAAAACAGAAATGATGCTTTAAAAATTGGATTTTTAGAAGAAAATATTGATAATAACTTACAAATTTATAAAGACAATTTTGACGTTGTCGGATCTGATAATACAAGCTTTGAAGACTTAAAAGAAAAAATAAAAATTTTAATAAAATAAATAAAAAATAACAAGTTTTTACAATAATAATTTGTTAAAATGCAAATAAATTGCTAAATACTTGTAAAATATATGAATCTATCATATAATATATACGAGGTATGAAAAAATGGAAATAGTATTAATGATAATAAGTATCCTATTAATTGCTATAATACTTTTACAAAGTAACAAAGCTAGCGATGCTGGTCAAATAATTACTGGAGGAAATAGTATGTTAATGGGACAAATGAAAGAAAGAGGAGCAGAAAAGTTTATAACTAGATTAACTTATATCTTAGGATTTTTATTTCTAGCAATAACACTTTTTATGGGATTCTAATAAACAAAGTCGTTTCTTATAATGAAATACCTTTGTTTTTTTCTTTTCTTAATGATAAAATATATATAAAGTAAGGTGAAGATAATGAAAGAGAAAATAATAAAAGTATTAAAAAGTTACAACGGAAGAAAAGTTAACCCAATAGAAATAATAAGCAAGATTAAAAATAAATATAATTCTAATGACATAAAAGAAGTAAACGAAATACTATTAGATCTAGTTAATGACGGATTAGTAATTGAATGTAAAAAAAATACATTTAAAATAACAACTAATGAATATATAAAGGCAAAAATTGAAGTAGTAGGCAGCGGAAATGCCTGGATGTTACTAACAGATGGCGACATATTTATTGATAAGAGAAACCTAAAAAATGCTTTAAATGGAGACGTATGTCTATGTGAAATATTTAAAAACAAAGGAAGTTTTGAAGGCCGTATAAAAAAAGTAGTAGAAAGAAACTTACCATTAGGAGAAATATGTGTAGAAAACGCTGTGACATATGTAAAACCATTAAAACTATATCCATTTGATTTAATATTACAAGAAAATCCAAATATTTCATTAGTAGAAGGAGAAATAGTAAAATTAAAAAGTGTAAGAGAAGATAACAAATGTATTTTTGTAAGTGCTATAGAAAAAATAGGACATAAAAATTCGCCAGATATTGACACATTAAAAGTAATGGCAGAATTAGAAGTACCAACAGGATTTAGTGAAGAGACAAAACGTGAAATAAAATTGATTCCTAAAGAAGTGCTTCCAAGTGATTATGAAAACCGTGAAGATTTAACACAAGAAATGATTTTTACTATAGATGGAAAAGATACAAAAGACATTGATGATGCTATTGGACTAAAAATATTAGAAAATGGAAATTACTTACTAAATGTTTCAATAGCAGATGTAAGCAGATATGTTAAATTTGGCAGTGCAATATTTAAAGACGCATATAATAAAGGAAATTCAACATATATGGCAGACAGAGTAGAACCTATGCTACCAGTTGAATTAAGTAATGGCATATGTTCATTAAATCCAAATGTACTAAGATGTGCTGTTTCTTGTGAAATGGAATATGATTCACTTGGAAATCTAGTAAACAAAAGATTATTTCCAAGCATAATTAAATCTAAAAAAAAGATGAACTATGATGACGTAAACCAAGTATTTGAAGGAAACACACCTAAAGATTATAAAGAATTTGAAGAAACACTATTAAAGATGTTAGAGTTGTCTAAAATACTTAAAAAAAGAAAAATAGAAAGAGGCGAAATAGAGTTTGAATCTAGCGAAATAAAACTAATTGTAGATGAAAATGGAAAAGTCACAGACATAAAGAAAAGAACACAAGGAATAGGCGAAAATTTAATCGAGGACTTCATGATTGCAAGTAATGAAGCTACAATTGAAATAATCACTAGTCTTTGTGACACAGGCCTATATAGAATACATGGGAAACCAAACCCTAAAAAAATAGAAGAATTCATGAAATTCATAAGTACTTTAGGATATACATTAATTGGAAAATATATTTTAGAGAACATTACAAATAGAGATATACAGAATATAATGAAACAACTAAAAGATAAACCCGATTATGAAATAATAAGCACAAAAATGTTAAGAAGCATGCAAAAAGCAATATATAGCACAGATAACATAGGCCATTTTGGATTAGCTAGTTCAAAATACACTCATGAAACTAGTCCAATAAGAAGATTTTGTGACTTACTAATACATTATTTAATAAAAATTGTTGTTTTTGATATTAATATTGGTATAAAACTAGAAGAACTAGCTAATGGTTTAAATGAAGCAGCAGATCATATAAGCATGACAGAACGAAGAAGTGATGAATGTGAATATGCTGTCAATGATATGAAAATAGCAGAATATATGGAAAATCATATTGGAGAAGAATATAATGCAGTTGTAGATGGTCTATTAAAAACTGGATTCTTTGTAGAAACAGAGAACTATGTAAGCGGATTTGTTAGTTTAGATAGTGTAAAAGATTATTACACATTAAGTGAAGATAATTTATATTACACTAACAGAAAAAAACAAATAGCATTGAAGCTTGGAGATAAAGTACGAGTTAGATGTATAGCTGCTTCTAAAGAAACAAAGCATATTGATTTTATACTTGTAGAAGGAGACAAAAATGGAAGTATATAACAGAAAAGCAAAATTTAACTATTTTATAGAAAGCGAAATAGAATGTGGAATAGAACTTAAAGGAACAGAAATTAAAAGTATAAGAAAAGGATCGGTAAGTTTAGATGATTCCTATGCAAGATTAAAAAATGGAGAAGTCATCTTAACTAATATGTATATTGCAAAATATGAAGAAGGTAATAGATTTAATCATGAAGAAAGAAGAGAAAGAAAACTTTTACTACATAAAAATGAAATAAGAAAAATCTCACGACAAGTTGAACTAAACTCATACACTTTAATTCCACTAAAACTTTATTTAAAAAATGGAAAAGCAAAAATTTTATTAGGAGTATGTAAAGGTAAAAAACTTTATGATAAAAGAGAAACAATTAAAAAACGTGATTTAGAAAGAGAAAGAAGATATTAGAATCAACATAATTAACTAAAAATAATAATATTGCTAAATAACTAGAGGTGAAGAAATGCAAATAAAAAATTTAACAATGACTTATGGAAAACAAACAATATTTGAAAATATAAATTTAGTAATACCTAATGATATAAAAATTGGAGTAGTGGGAGTTAACGGAGCAGGAAAAACAACATTTTTTAAAATTATGATGGGATTACTAACCCCAGATTATGGAAAAATAATATATAAAAATGGAACAAGAATAGACTGGCTTCCTCAAGTAATAGGAGATGAAGGAACAGATTTATCTATTAATGTATTTGACTATTTATTAAGTGGAAGGCCTTTAGAAGAATTAAATAAAAAACTAGAAGAACTTTATGTAAAATTAGGCGAAACAGAAGAAAAATATCATAATGCCATATATAACGAAATAACAAACATACAAGAAAAATTGGAATATTTTGATGTATATAATGCGGAAAATACACTTTTAAAAATAATAGACGGAATGAATATAACAGAAGAAATACTAAATCATAAACTTTGTGAATTATCAGGAGGTCAAAAATCAAAAGTTGCATTTGCCAAACTATTATATTCAAAACCAGATATAATCTTACTTGACGAGCCAACAAATCATCTAGATGAAGAAAGTAAAGATTATATAATAAATTACTTAAAAAATTATAATGGAAGTGTATATATAATATCTCATGATATAAAATTTCTTGATGAAGTCACTGATAACACATTACACTTAGATAAATCAAAAAAAACATTTGAACTCTTTAAAGGAAATTATTCTAATTTCAAAAAATTACAGAAGATAAAAGAAGAAAACTTATTAAGACAAGTAGAAATTCAAGAAAGAGAAGAAAAGAAATTAAGAGATATAGTATTATTATATTCGCATTCATCAGGAAAACGTAAGAAAATGGCACAAGACAGAGAGAAAAAATTAGAAAAATTAATGAAAGAAAAAATAAAGATAGAAGTGCCTTCTAAAAACGTCAAATTTAACATAGAAATGAATAGAGAAAGCGAATTAATCCCACTACAAATAAAGAATTTATGTTTTAGTTATAATAATGAACATAATTTAATAGAAGATGTTAGTTTTGATATTTATAAAGGAGAAAAATTTTTAATAGTTGGAGAAAACGGTGTAGGAAAATCGACATTATTAAAACTGATAATTAAAGAGTTAACTCCAAATAGTGGTAATATATATATTAGTAATAAAACAGATATTGCTTACTATGCTCAAGAATTAGATGGCTTAGAAATGGATAAAACAATAATAGAAAATTTCAAAGACTTAAATTTGAGTGAAAAAAAATTAAGAAATGTATTAGGAAGATTTCTATTTTTTGGAGATGAGGTCTTTAAAAAAATACAAGTATTATCTCCAGGAGAAAGAGCACGTGTAGCATTAGCAAAGTTGTCAGTAAGTGGCTCAAATTTTCTAGTTTTAGATGAACCAACTAACCATTTAGACCCTGAAACAACCAAAGTCATAGCAGACGTATTTAAAGAATTTGAAGGAAGTATGATAATAGTTTCACATAATCCAGATTTCACAAAATATCTTGGCATAGAAAGAACAATAATATTACCTGAAGGAATACTATCTTATTATAACGATGGAATTATAGAATATTATCAAAAATTAAATAGCAAAAGTTGACACAGATAAATAAAAATAGTATAATTTATTGTACTTGGGGCTGTAATGCTTTCGACAGGATATATCTATTATATGGATGCA
Organism: uncultured Bacillota bacterium; assembly: GCA_947650795.1. GTDB lineage: Bacteria > Bacillota_I > Bacilli_A > RF39 > UBA660 > MGBC139354. Next base: position 41,597 of record CANSWR010000004.1, read on the forward strand.
AGTAGTAGGGATACTATAAATCCGAAACAAAATAATCGGAAACGATAATTACAATATGGTACCATCTTTCGCTTAATTTAAGCTAGGTATCAGTTTGGCCTTTTCTTTGTTCGCGAGAAAAGTGTCCAGACTCATAAAAGCGAACTATACTATATTCTTGTTTAGGGAATATAAAGAAATTTAACTAAACTTAGAATAGTACTGGACTGTTGGCTCTCCTAGGTATTATTTGAATTAAAAAACCAACTAAACTTGTACACGTCTATATGGTAAGTATCTTGGACAGGGGCTCGCTACCCCTCAGCTCCACCAAATATTGTATTTCAATCCCTGTATTTGCAGGGTTTTTAATTTATTAATTATATAAACTGCTTATTTTAATATTTTACAAATTTTTATATTAAATATTTTTCACAAACTTTACACGTAAAAAAAATTAATAGTTTAAAAATCTTCTATCATGTACTATACTTGAATATATAAAGAGTAGGTGAAAAAATGAAAAGAAGAAAATTAAAAAAAAGTGCATTAATTGTGTTGATTTTATTAATAATTCTAATAGGGGTAGGAAGTTATTTTGCAATTACTAAGTTATTTAATGGTGATGAAGGAAATCCTAAATCAAAAGATAAACAAAACGAAGTGGTAAAAAAACTGCAAATTTTTGATGAAGATAGTAACACACGTCCAATAGCAGTTATGATAAACAATAATCATGCAGCTTGGCCTCATGCAGGATTACAAAAATCATTTTTAAACTATGAAATAGTAGCAGAAGGTGGAATAACAAGAATAATGGCATTATATAAAGATGTAAGTGATGTAGAGAAAATCGGTTCAGTTAGAAGTAGTAGACCTTATTATCTTGACTATGTTCTTGAAAACGACGCTATTTATGTACACTGGGGTGGAAGTGACCAAGCATATTCTGATATAAGAAGTTTAAACATTGACCATATAGATGGAATGACTTACGAAGGAAAATACTTCTTTAGAGATAAATCAGGAGGTCGTGCATATGAACATACTGGTTTCACAAAAATGAGTATGATTGAAGAAGGAATTAATGATTTAGATATAAAAAAAACTACAGACAAAAAAACAGTATTTAACTATAGTATTGATGAAATAGATTTAAGCAGTATGAGTGATGCAATAAAAGCAGATGACATTTTAATAGAATATTCTTACTATCATAATACTAGTTATAAATATGATGAAATAAACAAAGTGTATTTAAGAACTATGTCAGATAAAGCGCATGTTGACGCAGTAACATCTGAACAATATACTACAAAAAATATAATAACTTATAAAGTTAAAAATAAAAGCATAGACAGCTATGGAAGGCAAAAATTAGAAAATACAGGGTCAGGGGAAGGATACTATATAACTAATGGATATGCAGTTCCAATTACTTGGGAAAAATCAAGTAGAAATAGTAAAACAGTTTATAAATACATGAACGGAGAAGAAATAAAATTAAATGATGGAAATACTTGGGTACAAATACAACCAACAGATCAAGATTTAGAAATTACAGGAAATATCAGTAATAATGATGAAGTTACAGAATAAAATATATTAATATTGAAAATTTCAATGTAATTTGCTAAAATGTATATATAGTAAGGAGGACTTAAATATGGAAAGTGTGATGAATTTCTTAGCAGACTATTATATATGGTTCTTTATTGGAGCTTTAGTATTATGTTTTGCTTTAATAGGATTTATTATCGATGCAAGAAAGAAAAAGAAAAACGAATTTAAAGGTGAAGCAATCGCAGAACCAAATGTAACTGAAAATGTACAACAAGTGACAAATAATCAGCCACAAGTTGTTGGAAATACAGTTAACATGGAAGGCGAGGCTACATTAGGAAGTACAAATACTGTTAGTGATTCGACAATGGAAATAAATGATATTCCAATGACTTCAACTAATCCTGTTCCAGAAACAAAAGTAGAATTTTATTCTGGTCCAGTTGAAATGCCAACAGCAGAACCAGCTCCTGTTAATAACGAAGTAAGTAATCAAGCTCAAACAGCAGCGACAATTGGAGAACCTATTAGTTTTGATACTAATGTTCAAACAACTAATCCTGCACCAATGCAGAATGTAACACCTAATTCAGAAACTAATACAAATAATCCAACTAACATGAATTAATACGTAAATGATATGTTAAAAAGAAATAAAAGATATAGTAAATATATCTTTTTTATTATATAATTATTGTAGTATAGGAGTGATTAAAAATGACTTTAACACAATTTTATAACTTATTTACAAAAATACTAGATGTAGCAATACTCTGGTTTATGATATATTATATATTAAAATATATAAAGAATAATGTGAAGCTAACTTTAATATTTAAAGGAATACTTATAGTTGTCTTATTAAAAATACTTAGTGAATGGTTAGACTTAAACACAGTAGGATTATTACTTGAGTATGTAATAGAATGGGCACCTCTAGCGCTAATAGTATTATTCCAACCAGAAATAAGAAATGTCTTAGAGAACATAGGAAGAAGTCAATTGTTAGGTAGACATAAAGTTTTAACAGTAGATGAAAGAGAAAAAGTAGTATATGAAATAATGCAAGCAGTAGAATATATGAAAAGAAATCGTATTGGTGCATTACTTGTAATAGAAAGAGATTATGCACTTAGTCAATACATCGAGCCTGCAAACAAAATATATGCTGATTTAAGTAGCGAACTATTAATATCAATATTCTTCCCTAACAATCCACTTCATGATGGTGCTGTAATAATACAAGGAGATAGAATAACATGTGCAGGAAGTGTACTTCCAACAAGTATGAATACAAATATTTCTAAAAGACTTGGAACAAGACATAGAGCAGCCTTAGGAATTGCAGAAAGTTCAGATGCTATAGCAGTATGTGTAAGTGAAGAAACAGGAAGAGTTAGTATAGCATTAGATCAAGAACTTAATTATAATTTAACTCTTGAAGATGCTAGAATGACATTAATAGAAGCATTACAGCCTAAAAAAGAAACATTCTTTGACGCTGACGAAGTAGAAGAAAGCATTGAGGAGGTGACATCTAATGAAGAAAAAGGGCAAAACTAATATAATCAAAAAATTATTTGGAGGCATATATAGCATAATAGACAAGATAATAATAACTCCAATAAGTAAAATAGCATACTTTTTTAAAGACAGACTATCATTTAACAGTGGATTCATAGACAGAATATTAAATAAACCTAATGTTCTTTTATACCTATCATTAATACTCGCCTTTGTCTGCTTCTACATAGTAGATAAAAAAGTAATAGGTTTTAGTAATACGAATGCAATAGTACTATCTAACCAACCAGTTTCTGTTGAATATAACGAAGAAGCATATGTTGTAGAAGGATTACCTGATGGAGTTAATATTATACTAACTGGTAGAAAAAGCGACTTATATCTAGCACAAGACTTAAGTGACCATAAAGTAACATTAAATCTATCAAACTATGGTGTAGGAACACATAAAGTTGCCTTGGAATATAACAAACCAATAAATACACTTAATTATGAGCTTAATCCTGGAACAGTAACTGTGGTAATATATCCAAAAGTTAGTCAAGTAAGATCGCTATCAATAGACGTAATAAACACAGACAAATTGCCACAAACTTTAGTAGTTAGTAATGTAGTATTAGATAGAGATGAGGTTATAATTAAAAGTTATCAAGAAAAATTGGATAAAGTTGCAAGTGTAAAAGCAATAATTGATGTAAATGCGTTAAATGCTACAAAATCAGATACATATACACTAGAAAATGTTAAATTAGTAGCATATGATGAAAATGGTAAAGAACTAAAAGACATAGAAATAGTACCTGAAAATGTAACAGCAAGTGTAGTTATAACAAGTCCTAGTAAAACAGTTCCATTAAAAATAGTTCCAAAAGGAGAAATAAGAAGTGGTTCAGCAATTTCAAGTATAACAAGTTCTGTAACTAACGTAACTGTATATGCAGACGAAAGTATATTGAATGAACTAAAAGAAATTGAATTAGAAATAGATGTAACTAACCTTAGTGAAAGTAAAGTATACCAAATGGTAATAAATAAACCTAGTGGAGCAAGAAGTATCAGTGAAACGAGTGTAACCATTACTGTAACAATGGAATCAGAAACATCCAAAGACTATAGTAACATAAGCATAGAAACAAGAAATTTAGACCCAAGATTTAAAGTAATGGCAAGTAGCGAGCAAGACGCAAACGTCACTGTAACAGTAAAAGGAGTTCAAAGCTTACTAAATGAATTAGATAATAATTACTTAACTTCAATTAAAGCTTATATTGACTTAAAAGGAATTACAGAAGCAGGACCAGCAACTGTTCCAGTATTTGTAGAAGGTGACGATTTAAGACTTACATATACAAGTAAAACAAAAAATGTACAAGTAATAATTATAGAAGCTAACTAATTAGCATTCTTAATTATTTTACTAAAATAAAAAGCCTCGCCAATAATTGACGGGGTTTTATCATCATCAAAAGCTATTCTTTAGCAGTTTTTTCAAAAGGCATTAAAAGTAAACCTATATTGATAATACCAGCAAGGCCCACAAAAGTATAAACAACTTTAGTAAATAAAGTATCTACACCAAAGATTGCTTCAACAATATTAAAGTTAAATAATCCAACAAGGCCCCAGTTTAAAGCACCAATAATAGTTAGACCAAGTGCTATTTTTTGAATTGTTTGCATATATACCTCCTCCCAGTTATTATTAGTTTAAGCATTTTTAAATATTTTATTCATAAACTAATCAAACATTGGATATAATTAAGTGTAAATAATTAAAGGAGGGTTATTTTGAAAAAGTTTTTAGTGGTACTCATTTCTTTACTACTATTGGTAGGATGTGGTAAAAAAGAAAGTAATATAGTTGAAAAATTTCAAAGTACTGTAAATAGTTTAAATAATTATCATTTAACTGGTGAAATGGAAATAGTAAATAATGAAGAAAAATATAACTATAAAGTAGATGTAGTATATAAAAAAGGAAATTACTACAAAGTCTCACTAGTAAATAAAGAAAATGAGCATGAACAAATAATACTTAAAAATGAGGAAGGAGTATATGTAGTAACGCCTAGCTTAAACAAAAGCTTTAAATTCCAAAGTGAATGGCCAACAAATAGTAGTCAATCATACATATTAGAAACATTAGTTAATGACATATTAGATGATTCAGAAAGAAGTGTAAAAGAAGAAAAAGATAAGTACATAATAACAAGTAAAGTTAACTATCCAAACAATAGTGAACTAACTGAACAAGTTATTACATTTAATGACAAATACTTACCAACAAAAGTTGTAGTAAATAATTCTAAAGGACTAGCGCAAATTACAATGAATATAACTAATATAGATGTAAAAAGTAAATATGATAAAGAATACTTTGCATTAAATAATAGTGTATGTAAAGATTGTAAAACAGAATCAACTAGTGCAGCTTCATTAGAAGATATAGTATATCCTATGTATTTACCTACAGGAACAACATATAGTGGAGAAGAAACAATAAAAGAAGAAGGAAGCGAAAGAGTAATACTAACATATACTGGAGTAAAACCATTTATACTAATTGAAGAAGCTAGTAATGCTTCAAAAGAACATGAAACTACAGCAGTAAGTGGCGAAGTAGTACAATATGGAAATGTAGTAGGAGTACTAACTGAGACTTCCTTAAATTGGAGTACAGCAGGTAGAGAATACTATATCATTGGTGATAGTTTATCAAAAGAAGAACTATTACAAATAGCTAGTAGTACTGCAACAGTAGCATTAACTAAATAAGGGGATTAACCCTTTTTCTTTTTACATAAAAGTAGACCAATAAAACATTTCCATGTTATACTGTAATAAAGAGGAAGTGAATAAATGAAAACAGAATGGGATTTAACCCTTTTATACAAAAATGACTTAGAATGGCAAGAAGATTACAAAAAAATAGAACAATACATAGAATGGCTAAATAAAAATATATCAAACATTTTTACAAATATTGATTCATTCTTAGAATTTCTAAAAACAAAAATAGAAACTGAACGAATAATAGATAGAACATTTTCATATGCAAAAAGACAAGTCCATAAAAACTTAACACAGACAGAATACAAAGAAAAAATGAAAAAAACTTTAGATTTATATGGTAAACTTCAAATTATATCAAATGAATTTGATAGATGTATCATAGAAAAAAGTGATATAGTTACTATATACTTACAAAATCCAATATTATCTCAATATAAAAGACTAATAAATCTAATAATAAGAAAAAAAGCTCATCTTATATCAAATAGTGATATATTAATAGATTATTCAAACAAATTACAAGAAATAAGAAACTCATACCAAGATATACTAGTAAATAAAATAAAAGAAACAGAAATTGTTTATGAAGGCGAAACAATAACAATAACAAGAAATAACATAAACGAGCTTCTACTAGATAATAATCAAGAAAAAAGAAAACTAATATATCAAGCATATATGAAATTAATATCAAAATATGGTAAGGAAATTAAGAAATTATATAAATCTAAATTAACAATAGAAATAGAATTATCCAGACAAAGAAACTTTAAATATCTTATAGAAGAAAAAATGTTTAACTATGAAATAGACAGTAATTTCTTTGAAATGGTATTAAAAACAATAAAAAAACACATACAAACCAAGCATAAATATAATGAAATAAAAAAATCTTCTTTAAACTTAAAAAAATTTAGTAACTATGACACACTTTTATCTATATGTGATATTCCTAAAATAAACATAGACTTAGAAGAAGGAAAGAATAAAATAAAAAAGGCATTATCTATATTTGGAGAAGAATATATTTTATTAATTGATAAAATGTTTAATGATGGATGGATAGACGCATATCCAAAAGAAAACAAAATAGGTGGTTCATACACTTCAATAGCATATGACGGAGTTCCATTCATATTACTAAACTATGAAGAATCTATAACATCTCTAAGATTATTAGCTCACGAAATAGGCCATGCGGTTAACACATATTTTTCAAAAAAAGCTAATGGATACCATAATTTTTCAGTAACATTCTTTTTAACAGAAATAGCGTCTAAAGTAAATGAATTATTATTAAACGAATATCTTATTGAACATGCCAATAATGATGAAGAAAAAATATATATTTTAAACGATGTTATAAATGCCTTAATAAATTCTATATATGGACAAACTTTATTTAGTGACTTTGAAAATAATGCAGTAAAAAGTATTGAAATTTTCGGAAAGTTTGGTGATCTTAATAAGTTATTTAGAGACTTAGAAGAAGAATATAATGGAAGTGCATTCAATGTAGAAAAATCATCTAAATATGAATGGTTAAAAATGAGTCATTACATAATGCAAGATTCATATTATGTTTATCAATACTCAGTAGGAGCTTGTTTATCAGTTTACATAGTAAATAAATTATTGAATGATAAAAATAATTTTAAAGAAAAATATTTAAAATTTCTTTCATTAGGTGATAGATTAAGTATTACCGAAATATTAAAAGAATTAGAAATAGAAATAAACAATGACAATTTTATAATAGAAGGAATAGAATATCTTAATCAAAAAATACAAAAATTGGAGGATTTATTAAAGAGAAAAGAGTTAATATTAAAGAAAAATAATATTAGATGACTTTTTTCGACAAAAATATAATAATATAATTGACACTAACAACTATAATTGATATAATTTAATTGTTAGTAAAAATAACAAATTCCGGCGTTAGTTTTTACTACGATGAAAGTAAGAAGCAGATGTAAACGTATATGAAGATTGATTAACCCTTACATTTAAAATTAGTCTTTAGCTTGTTTCCTACTTTCTTTTATTTTGTAAAAAAAATGTAATTAGTTGCGAATATTATAAAATTATGGTATTATGTTTCTGAGGTAATTAGTTATGGCAAATAGAGAAATTAGAAGAAAACAAAAAATTACTAGTAATCAAGCTAGTACAGTAGAAGAGGTAGACTTAAAAGGATTTATTGTAGTAATACTTGGAATAGCTATTGTAGTTGTAATTGCATATGGATTAACATTATTAGCTAAGCATGCTGGATTATTTGATTTAAGATATATTAAACCAGAAATAGCAGCTGCCACAATAGATTATGAAAACATCTCCGCTGGAACAATATTTAATAGAATAGAAAACGAATACTATGTTATAATCGGGGATTTTGAAAGTGAAGAAAGTGTATATGTAGGAAGTTTAGGAAGCTTATATAAAAACAAAACAGATAAAATACCTTTATACTCAGTTGATTTAAGTGAAGGATTAAATAAATCAGTAATAAGTGACACATCTAATCCAAGTGCACAAACAGTTTCAGATTTAAAAATAAATGGACATACTTTAATAAAAATAAGTGGAGGCCGAAACGTTAAATATATTGAAGGAGACGAAAATATAAAAATCGAATTAGGAATCTAAACTTAATATAACAAAATAAAAAACTCGCACAACGCGGGTTTTAATTTATATCAAAATTACTTAAATACTCTTTATATGCTTTAATTTCTGTAGTTCTATTTAACATCTTTAATTTATACTTTTTATTCTTTTGTTTCATAATACTTTTAACAATATAATTAGTCAAATAAGGATTTCTAATATAAATAGGACCTATAAGATAAGTAGCATAAAAGTTTTTATAAAGATATCCTTCTTTAGAATTATTAAGAATTGCGCCTGTACCTTCAATTACTCTAAACAACGGCTTATCAATTCCATAAATAACACCAAACCTATTCTGAAAACCAATAATTTTTTCTTTAATCAATCTAGTTTTAGCAATAACACTTCCAACAATTCTAATATTCTCATGAACAGTGTAATAGGGGAAAATATCTAAAGCTTTAAGAGTTTCTTTTTGATTATTTACTATATGAGTTCCAAAAAGTTCTGTGGCATTTCCAGTAATCAAAAAATGTTTTCCTTTATCAATGGCATTTTTAATGTCTTTTTTATATTTTTTAATATCTTCTAAAACTAACATTTCACTATTCTCTGAACCCATTCCTATATAAAACAAATCATAATCTTCAAAATTAATCTTATCACCAATAGTTAAAAAATGAATATCACACTTAATATCTTGACGTTCAATAAACCTCTTTAAAGCACGCACATTCCCATTCTCTCCATAAAGATTCATTAAATCATAATACAAATGGGCAATTTTAATTTTCGGCATGAACATCACCATCTTTCTTAAGTAAAGCTTTTAATTCTATTTCTTTATCAAAGCAAACACAACTGTAAATGTTTCCTTTAGTCTTTTCTCTTAAAGTTGGAAGTAAATCATTATCTAAATCTTCAATTAATAAAATCTTAGACTTATTTATACCAGCATATTCCATTCTAGTTAACATATCATATTTAAACCTTCCAACTAAAACTATCTTATCTATAGACTTATGAGCTAAATCTTCAAAATCAATATCCCAAATCCAACTAATGTCATTTTCGCTGTAGCGCCTACTAGAATTATCAAATCCTAAAATAACAGATTTTTTTCCTGGTTCATTGACAATAAAATCTAAAGATTGTTTGTAACTTAAATTATTTTCATTTTTACTAGCTAACATTTGCCACATTCTATTATCAAAATTATAAATATTAAGTCTCTTAGGTTTAAAAGACTCATCATTAATAACTTTTAAAATGTTTTCACTATCAATGCCTAACACACTTGCAACAGCATAACTAGCAGTAACAAAATAAACAGAATAAAGAAAATTAGAAGGTAAAGTACATTTTTGTTTATTAATAAAAATAGTGCCTTTAACAACATTTATATTATGAGCAACATAATCAGGGTTTTCACGTCCCCATTTACACTTAGGACAACTATATGAACCAATATGACCATAATTATAATAACTATATTTCAATTTCGTATTACAAATGGGACAATAAGAACCATCCAAATTATTTAAACTAGATTTAGTAGAGTAGTTATTTTTATCAATTCCGTAAGTAGTTAATTTACCTTTATGATTCGTTGCAAGAGCATTAACTAAAGGATCATCTACATTTATAATAAGGTGAGTTTTATCTTTAATAATATTACCAATAACTCTTTGTATAAATTCTGGATGAACATTTCTAGGTGGCTGATCTCTTGTAATATTAGTAATCACTAAATGGGTTAAATCAAAGAATTTCAAACTATTTCCTGAATGTCTTTCATCTAATTCCATAAGTAAAATATCCCCATTTAATTTTCCGTTCCAAGTAGAATTATTTAAAATAAGACTAGCAATCGCAGAAGTGACATTACTTCCATTCTTATTATAGACAACTTTGTATCCGCTTTCACTTAAAATTCTAGCAACTAACTCAGTAGTACTACCTTTACCACTAGAACCAGTTATTCCAATAACATACTTGGGCATCTTAATTTTACTTAAAACGCTAGGGGATACTTTAAGAGCAACATACCCGCCAATTACACTTCCTTCTCTTTTAAAAAGCTTAGCAATTTTAGTAGTTATCTTACACATAAATATACTTAATATTTTCATCATTCTATTCACCTATACTTATTATATAATAATTGTTACTAAATTAAAATATTTCTTATACAAAAAATAAAAAGAACTACATATAATAGAGAATAAAATCCTGTAGTTCCTTTCAATGTCATATAATTTATTTCGTTGTTTTTTGCTTTACATCAAGAAAAAAACTCAAATTAATGAGATATTTTTTCTTTCTTGTTATTAACAATCATATAAATAAAATACATAATTAATGATAAAATAGAAACTATAGAACCTATTTTTAATCCAGGTGTAAAATACTTAAACACTATTTTATTGTCTCCTTCATTAATCTTAACGGCCATAAAACCATTATCTACCATTTCAATTTTTGCGTCTTTCCCATTAACCGTAGCACTAAAACCTTTATCATAAGGAATAGTATAAATAGCTAATGTATCCCCACTAGATGTGATATTAGAAATAAACCCATTATCGATAAATTCAAACTCATTAGAAGAATAAGAAACATTTTTGCCAAATAAATCTTTATACTTTTCTATCTGTTCATCACTCATAATAACTTTATCTAAAATAACCTTTCTTCTTTCTTCATAACTTAAATTGTTAAATTCATCTTGACTAATATAATCATCTAATGAAAACCCAAAATTATAATAACTTGGATTATAATATATATAATAACCATTTTCAGTATTATATAATAGCTCATAACCTAAATAACTTAAATCATCTCCACAACTCATAACATACTTAACACCAAGAAAACTATTCATATCTTTATCTTTTATATCTATATTAGTATAAATACTTCTTTCTAAATTTAAACTTTGATGAAACAGAAAACTACTAGAATTTACATTAGAATTAAAAACTCTAATATTATTGTTTCTTAAAATATAACCATAATTAAATTCACATGTAATAGAACCATTAGATCTAGAATTTTTATCTAAACTTATATACTTATCAGAATCTAAAAATCTTTCATAATAATTTGATGTTTTAAAAGTTCCTACTTTGTAGTAAAAAACATCTTTATTTCCCCAAAAAGTTACAAATAAGAAAATGGCACAAATTAAAAATTTCAATCCATACTTTCTCTTTTTCCAAAAACATAAAAGAGTTAAATTAATAATCATAAAACTTAAAAATAATATAAGACAAGTTTTATTGAAAATAACTTCATTAACAGAAGAATATACAAATAATCCTAAGAAAAATAATAAAGCACAAATAACAGATAAGATAACTCCTATATTTATTTTTAAATTATCTTCTAAACATTTAATACTCATAAGAGATAAAATTAAAGTTGCCATATAAAACCATCTAGCATAATAAGTAGCTTGAAATAAAACGAAACTACTATTTAATATTGGTACAATCATAAAAATACCAAGAATTAACATAAGAATACTAATCCATTTTTTATAATTTTTAAAGAAATAAGAAATAGCTAATACACTACCAACTACAGGTAAGTATGCTTCAACACTTGTAAAATTATTGGGACTTATAATACCTTTCATAGACATTACTTCAGAAGGAAAAATAAATGCTCTTAATATTTCAAAATATCTCAAAATAGGATGTTTAACACTACTCATAAAACTCCAAGCAGTACTAAGTCTAGTATTTCCCATAGTAAATAGAGCACAAGGAATCAAAACAAACATAGCTATACCTACACCTAAAACTCCTTCAATTAAAATATTTATAAAAGTTTTTAAAGTAATTTTGTACTCTTTAGTAAAGAATTTAACAAGAAAATAAATAGCTAAAAACACACATTGACCTATAAAGAAAAACCAATTAGTAATCGCACAAAGTGCCACACAAATAGCAAATCTTCCTTTTTTATTATCATAAATTAAATTATCCAAAGTATAAAGAAGTAAAGGAAAGAAAGCTACAACATCATGAAAATGATAAAAAAGAATATTTGTTAATTGAAATCCAGAAAAAGTATAAAGTAAACTTCCCAAAACTGCATAATTCTTATTTTTCACATACCTTTTTAAAAACAAAAATGAAGTAAGACCACAAATACCATACTTTAAAATATATATAGGTCCAATTAAATATTGAAAAATATCAGAAGGAAACAAATATCCTATAATATTAAATGGACTAAAAATATTATAAAATCCATAAGTCCCAATCATATTGCTTCCAAACTCATTAAACCATGTCCATAAAAAACTACCTTCTTTTATAGAATCATTAATCATTTTATTAAAAGGAATTTGTTGATAATTAAAGTCAGCATCCAATGAATAAACTCCTTTATTAATTATTATATTAGGTAAAATTATTAAAGACCCTAAAATAAGAGCAAGAAATAATGCTAAAAATGCTTTGTTTTTAAATAAAGATTTAATTCTTTTCATCATTTTCCTCCAAATTTTCAGAAATAATAAATCTAGGTCTACGCTTAGTTTCACTATAAACTTTGCCTACATATTCTCCAATTAAACCTATTGAAAACATTTGGATTCCAGAAACTAGCCAAATAGAACATACTATAAATGTCCATCCATCGACAGTTTTGCCCATTAACTTAACTATTAAAGAATAAAAAAGTATTAAAACACTAATGAATAATATAAAAACTCCTAAATTCATAACAAACTTAATAGGTTTAACGCTAAAAGAAGTAATACCATCCCAAGCTAACTTAAGCATTTTCTTTAAAGGATATTTACTTTCACCTGCAAACCTTTCATTTCTTTCGTAATATACAACATCAGATTTAAAACCTATAAGTGGAAAAATACCTCTTAAAAATAAATTGACTTCCTCAAAATTTTCAAAATGATTTAAGACATTTTTACTAGTTAACCTATAATCAGCATGATTATAAACTACATCTACACCCATAAACTTCATAAATTTATAAAAACTTTGTGCAGTAACTCTCTTAAACCAAGTATCTTTCTTTCTACTATTTCTAACACCATAGACTATTTCACAATCTTCATTATTATATTTATCAATCATTTCATCAATAGCATTAATATCATCTTGTAAATCAGCATCCATACTTATGACAATATCAGCATATTTTTTAGCAGTTAATAAGCCACCCAACAAAGCATTTTGATGACCTCTATTCCTAGAAAGAGAAATACCTGTAAATAATTTATCATTTTTACTTATATCTTTTATTAAATTCCAAGTATTATCCTTACTCCCATCATTAATATACATGACTTTGCTTTTATCAGAAACTTTTCCTTTCTTAATTAAACTTTCCATTTTAACTTTTAACTGTTTTGTAGTCTCCATCAAAACTTCTTCCTCATTATAACAAGGAACAACTACATATAAAATTTTACCCATAAAATCAACCTCTCTAAAATAATTATAACATAATAACAAAAAGATTATCTAATTTTGTCGAAAAACACACAAACAATAAATAAAAATATATAATTAAGATAGGTGATAGTATGGAAATGATATATCAAAATAACACACTTTTTGTAGATCTATGTGGAGATGTAGACATAATTAATTTTCAAAGAAAACTTTTTAGTGTAGTGAGCAAATATAAAATATCAAAAGTCGTAGTTGATACTAGAGATGTATTTAATTATAAAAGAAGTTCTTATACTAATTTAAGAGACGCGTATGAAGAAGAATTTAAAGGCAAGCTCAGTATTGTAAGATAAAAAAAAGTGCTTCTACTTGAGCATACTTTTAGGGTAGGGTTCTCTTTTATCTGTTCTTCCTACTAAATAATCAATACTAGTGTTATAATAATTAGCCAAAATATCTAATTTTTCAATAGGTATAGAATTAATACCTAATTCATATTTATTATATTGTTGTTGAGTAACTTTTAAAATCTCAGCAATATTTTTTTGATACAAATCTTTATCATCTCTTAATTCTTTAATTCTTGATATATTCATTATAATCACCATTAATTTAATTTTAACTTACAACTTAAAATTGTGTTGACTTAAACAATCACAGGTTGTATAGATGTAAGGGTAGAAATGGAGAAATTGATGAAAAAATCAAAGTCTGTAATTTTAAT